>JAFMBQ010000315.1 GCA_017858365.1 Algoriphagus sp.
GAGCAAACTCATAGAAACTTGCCAATCCAGCACTAGCAGCAGCGGTGACCGCCGTAGCATTATCATTACCCATCGGCATTCCTTTGTGCACAGCTGCAATATAGCTTTGATTGGCTACCGTCTGTTCAGGACCTGACTTAGCGCCCACATAGGTGACAGCGATAGCTGAAAGTCTTGGGTCATTTTTGCTCCGCAGGTAATCCACAAAAGGCTTAGTCATATAAAAATTAGCTGCTTCCGTAGCATTGAGCAAGTTTCCGATCGGATTGGTGTAGTTGGCATCATGTCGAATCACCGCATTATCTGAATTGGAAGTGATCACTCCTCCTTGAAAAGCTCGAGCAGCAACTTGGGCTGCTGTAGCAGGGTCGACTTCGCTCAATCTCATTCCGGCTCTCAGCAACAGTGAATTGCCAAATGCTTTCCACTTCACGATGTTTCCGGAATATAAGATATCAGCTGTCTCCACTCGGCCGGAGATATTTAGCCCTGCTGAGGCCTCGGTCAGCTCTTTAATGATATCTGCATAAATTTCTTGCTGATTATCATAAGTTGGGAAAAACACCTGATTGGTATAACCTGCTCCACCTTCGGTATAAGGGATCGATCCATAAGTATCTGTCAGCATCATAAAGGCATAAGCCTGGACGATTCTGGTCATATGATAGAGATTGGACCTAGCTGGATCATCGTTCAATTGAGTGATCACGTCCTTCGTGTTTTTAATCACATTTCGATAATAAGTCTGCCAGTTTCCCTGCGTAGAAGCTCGATTGTCCTGATTATAATTGGCTCCAGTCAATACCCCTGAGTTAGGAGAAATAATTTGCTGGACAATTCCGATTTCATAGACTAAAGAAGATGTCGGAAATGCCAAACCTACCGAAGCTGCATTCAATTGAAAAGCTGGATCAATAGCCGTCGCACTGACCTTATTTTTATTCAATTCGTCAAAGCCTTCATCACATGAAGCTGTATAAAGCATCACCGAAAGCAGAAGTATATAATTTAGTATCTTTTTCATAATTGCAGTGATTAGAATTTAACATTAAGATTGAACCCAAGTCCCCTGGTAGTTGGCAATCCGGTGGATTCCATACCTACCAAGTTATCTGAAGAATATCCGAAAGATTCCGGATCGATGTTATCCACCCACTTCTTGATCATCAGGACATTATTTGCAACTAGATTGAGCTTGATTCCTTTGAAAGGAGAGCTAGACTTCAAAAACTTGGTGAAGTCATAACCCAAAGTCATCTGTCTGAGCTTCCAATAGCCACCATCGTAAATCACGGGCTCTACAAGTGCTTGAGACCTGACTACCTCCCAATACGACTGTACCGGCGCTACTGCGGTATTTATTTCTCCTGCCTGATTTACTCCTACGCCTGTGACTCCACCTTCACGACCTTCCAGCGTCATTTGGTGAAGACCGTGTCGGACTGCATTGAAATTGGTACCGGAGAGCATCATGTTTCCGAGTTTGAAATCAATCAAAAATGAAAACTGGATTCCTTTATAATTGAAGGTATTGTTGAATCCCCCAACCCAATTAGGTAAGGCACTGCCAAAATTGACTAGATCTGTAGTCCGAAGTGGAATTCCATTGGATCCAAATATCTGCCTGCCTTGGGCATCTCTACGGTAGCCGAACCCTGCTATTTGTCCCATCTCCTCGCCCACGATCTGGCGAAGCTCCCCATTGAATACGTGTGTACCCACTGTAATCCGCTCTCCGGGTGTGTCCGTTAAAAGACTGAGCACCTCAGTGACATTGTATGCACCGTTGAAGCTGGATTCCCAAAGGAAATCCTCAGTCTCTATCGGAACCACGGTCAGGAGCATCTCTATACCTGTATTGCTGCTTTGACCACTATTGATTGAAGTATTGATAAATCCTGAAGCATCAGAAATCTGAGCATTCACGATCTGATCTGTGGTGATCTTTCGATAGGCTGCCACATCGAGGTTGACTTTTCCTTGGAACATATTCAATTCAAATCCTGCTTCGATTTCTGAGATGCTCATTGGTCTCAAATTCGGATTGGGAAGATTAGTGCCATTTGGCCCACCCACCGGCTGTCCTCCGAATAGGTTATTGTTGATACCATAAAAGAGCACATTAGAATATGGTCCAACATCCGCATCACTACCAACCTCGGCATAGGCCACTCTCAGCTTTCCGAAGTTCAACCAATTGTTGGTCCCCGTGGTCTCTGTAAAGACGTAACTAGCCGAAACTGATGGATAAAGTATGCTTCTGTTTTCCTTGGAAAGTGTAGAGAACCAATCATTCCTTACTGTTCCTGTCAGAAACAAGAATTTCTTATATGAAAATTCAGCAGAACCATAGAGTGAATTTACTGCTCGCTCATTCAAATCGTAGATCGGGTCCTTAGCCCTTCCATTCTGCACCGTGTATAGATCACGTACCACAAAATCAGTGACCTGAACAGAATTAAGATCTGATCTCCGCTGCATGTGGTTTCCCCCAAAGTTGGCATTGACAGAAAAGTCTCCAAATTCTTTGAAAGCATTGATCAAGAAGTCAGTATTGATCTCTCTAAATCTTCTGGATTCTTGGGTATAAACTCCATTAACAAAGCCAACAGGTGCTGCAGCTCGTGAAGCCTGTCCTGTAGGAAAATTATTGTAGTCTTGATCTCTGGACCAATAATCCTGTCCTACCCGCCCTTGAATAAATAACCAAGGAAGAATATCATATTTCACCGAAATATTTCCGAAAATCCGATCCCTTTGAATAGTTTGAAACTGCTTAGCTAAGGTAAAGTAAGGGTTGGTTCGGTTTCGAAATCTGGAATAAACTGCCTCGTTGCCGTTCGCATCGTACTTATTCTCATCGAGCACATTCAGCGGCATTGAATTGGCCAGATTGTAGAGCGATACCGGAATGGTATTATCCTGCTGGCCGATATTTGGCGAATTCTTATTTTCTTCCACAGAGTAATTGATATTACCTCTGAAGCTGAACTTAGGGCTCAAATCATATCCAAAACCAAGATTGATGGTCTTTCTATTGAATGTATTGTTTGGCACGATACCTTTTGAATTCAGGTCCGAAAAACTCAAATTCAACCCACCCTTATCCCCAGTGGAAGAGACTGAGACAGAGTTGGTGGTGTTTTGTCCATTTCTAAAGAAATCCCTAACTCTATTCCGAACAGGCGCATAGGGAATCGTTACTCCATCAAAAAGGACTTGAGTCATCCCAGGTGCAAATTTCTCACCGAATGACCATTGACCCGAAGTAGGGTTTGGCGTAGTAGGCCTTACCCCCTGCTCGCCTTGACCGTACTCATATTGGTAATCTGTAAAATCAAGGGGAGCTTCATTCGTATAATTAAGGTTATACGTTACCCCAATTCCTTTGGAATCTCCCCTAGACTTGGTCGTCACCATGATTACGCCATCTTTTGCTCGAGAGCCATAGAGTGCGGCGGCAGCTGCTCCTTTTAGGATAGTCATACTTTCCACATCATCTGGATTGATGCTGGAAAGTCCATCACCCCCATCTGAGGTATTTCCGCCTCCTCGTACTCCAATGGAGTTATCGGAAGCATTATTTCCCGGATTAGTGCCAAAATTTGTATTATCTATTGGCACCCCGTTGACAACGATGAGTGGATTATTTTGACCAGAAATAGAAGATTGTCCTCTTATACGGATTTTGGAAGTTCCTCCTGGCCCTGTACCCAATGAAGAAATATTTACACCGGCTACTTTCCCCTGAAGTGCATTCATCAGGTTTGGAGTTCGATTAATGGTCAACTCATCCGACTTTACTTTTGAGGTGGCATATCCTAAGCTTTTCGAGGATTTTTCAATTCCCAACGCAGTGACTACAATTTCATCCAGATCACTTTGGTCTACTTTCATATCCACATTGATCACGGATCTTCCGCCAATTGAAATCTCCTGAGAAAGGTATCCGACAAATGAAAAAACTAAGGTTGCGTTTTCGTCAGTAGCAGAAATCACATAATTACCCTCGGCGTTTGCAACAGTTCCTGTGCCGGTTCCTTTTACTAGAATATTGACTCCGGGAAATCCATTTCCTTCTTCATCCTGAACTTTTCCACGAACTTCGAAAGCTCTCTTTAGAGTATTTACATAGACTCTCTGATCAATTCCTTTGGTAGCAACCGGTATAAGATAACCGGAGGAATTGGAGTTATGTGATGCTGGAAAAATAAGTTCGGCAGAATATGCCTGATTTCTTAGAAGCTTTTTTTCAAAAATGATATAAAACTTCTCAGCGGCTTTTTCAAAGGACAGATTTGAATTTTTTAGTAAATCTGTAAGTCCCTCTTCGACTGTTTTAAAGTTCTTTTTTGAGGTATTTACTTTTTTGGACTGCACCAAATCGTCTTTATAGGCAATCGATACATCAAAAAGTTGCTCTAGATTGGTAAACCCATCCTTGAGCGTCAAAGGCTCTTGTCTTTTCTCCGCCAGTGATTTTTGCTGCTTTTCCGGAGAATAGAGTTCTGCTATTTGTGCATTAGCAAGGGGCAGAATCCAGCAGCTTAGTAATAGGTATAGTAAAAGCTTTTTCATAATTGATTGGTTTTTGGGTTAACTGTCTTAAAATCATAGCTTATTCTTAATAAAATACTGGTTATTTGTTTTGGTGATTTCTACGTTGAAAATCTTTGCAATCTGATTCATAAATGCATCCGCATCAGTGATCGGCATTGATCCCGAAGCTGTCTCGATCAATAAGTTTGAGTCGGCTACTTCCACTTTAATTCCATAATTATCTTTTGCTTTTTGGATCATCGCTCCGAGTGAAGTCTCATCCAGATTGAGAACGCTCTTTGTCCAGGAGACATAATTTGCCGCATTGACCTCTTTGCGTATGTATTTACTTTCTTTGAATTCCACGAGTTCATTAGGCTTCATCAGGATTTTCCCCTCTTTTTCCTTCATAGGAAAACTCAGAGTAATTGCACCTGAGCTCAGAACGACTGTGGTGTTTTCTGCGCGGTGATACACATTAAACTCAGTCCCAAGCACCTCTACGGCGACTCCTTTTCCTGTAAAGACTATGAAAGGCTGATCGTCGGTACGATGCGTCACCGAAAAAAATGCCTCCCCTTCAATGAAAATTTCCCGGGCGGACTGATTCTCCCAGTTGTCCTCATATTCTAAGGTAGAGTTAGAATATGAGGACAACTGGGAGAATCAGTCCGCCCGGGAAATTAGA
>JAFMBQ010000316.1 GCA_017858365.1 Algoriphagus sp.
CCATTTTATCTTGATCCAAAAGTGCAATTACAATACTATTCAGCGCACTTCGGTGATTAGAAGCAAAACGTCGATATTCCTCGTCCAAGTAGGCATCAGGATTATTCATTCCTCGGAAAGCAAAATTCTCTTTGAAGTTCTTGTAAGCCAAGTCGGAATTGACTAGTTCTTCTCGGATATATTCTGGCTTGCGAATAGGAAGTAATCGATAGGTCAATCCTTCCATCACCACATGCTCATCGATGTTGATTCCGATGGTGGCAAGAGAGGTATTATTAAAGTAGATCGGTCGATCCCAATTATTGGTTGTGATCAAATCAAGTAGCATCAAGGTCCCTTTGGTCACGTATTGACCTTTGACTTGCAAGTTCATTTGAGGTACAAACAATTCGCTGAATTCTTCCGGAATGATATTTCTATTCATTACAGATGCACTATCCACTTCTAGAATCAAATTACGGGAAGGAACCATATTAACGATGCTTTTCCCACCGGTTTCCATTTTAAGCAAAGGGGAGCCACCGTTGAGTAATTTGAGGTATTCTTTTACAGAGATGGCATTCATACCTTCTCGTTCAGTGACGTATAATACATCATTAGTTCCTTTCTGGTAGCGCTCGGCATTTAGGCTGAATGGTAATGGCTCTGATTCACCAGCTTGATTAGTCATTTGCTCTACATACCAATCGGTGTCAAAATAGCTCAATACAATTACACGGACATCGGTACGGAAACCTTCCACTTCCTGTACATACCAGAGTGGGAAGGTGTCATTATCTCCGCCTGTAAATAGTATGGCATTTGGAGCACAAGAGGCTAAGAAGTTACGGGCAGAATCCACTGAAAAATAGCGGCCTCGACGATTGTGATCATTCCAGTTTTCGCTGGCCATCAGACCAACTACGGGTAGGGTCAAAAGTGTTGCAATGATCCCTGCCGTTGCTAAGTTTTTATTGGCTTTGGCTATCATGTGTGCGATGGCAAGGACTCCCATGCCTACCCAAATAGCAAATGCATAGAAGCTACCTACATAGATATAATCTCTTTCCCGAGGTTCTACTGGAGGCGAGTTTAGGTAGAGTACCAAAACTGCTCCCATCATCAGGAAGAGCATCAGGTTGACGTAAAAAGACTTCGGATCGACTTTAGCCTGGAAAAACAATCCGATGATTCCCAAAAGAAGCGGAAGCATCAGGTAATTATTATGGCCTTTATTTTCGGTGATGTATTCTGGATAGTCCGTGGAAATCGCATCCGTGATTCCGATCCAAGGTGCATCGGAAAAGTCTGATTCCCTACCTGAGAAATTCCACATGAAATACCTGAAATACATCTGCCCTAACTGATGGGAAAACATGAAATAAAGGTTGTCGCCAAAGGTTGGATCTTGGCCTTCTCTCAGGCCAAGCTTTTGACGGTAGATCCGCTGGTGATTTTCTTGAGTAGAATAAACTCGAGGGAGAATTGTTGTTTTGGTAGGATCATACGTGTTTACCAAACTGTAATCGACGATCTCATACTTGTCTTTTCCCTTCATATAGACTGGATCGCCTTCCACTTGATCTACCAGTTTGGCGGTGAAATACTGTCCATGAAGTAAAGGGCGATAACCGTATTGCTCACGCTTCAGATAAGAAACAAAGCTAATGATGTCCTTCGGAGCATTTTCATTGATAACTGGATCTTGATTGGCCCGGATTACAATTAATGCATAGGATGAATATCCAATCAGGATAAAAATTAACGAAAGAAGTGCAGTATTTAGAATCGCTATTTCTTTTTTTCTAGAATAACGATACGCAAAGAAAACAGCGGATAGGAAAAGGATTATAAAGACTACGATTCCAGATCCAAAAGGTAAACCTAGGCTATTGACAAAGAAAATCTCCAACGAACCAGCTAAGCTTGGAAGACCTGGGATGATAATATTATTGATCAGGATCAATGCTACACCACCTAAAAACATGGCGAATACTGCTCCTTTAAAATTCGGCTTTTCGTATTTTTTGAAATAATAAATCAAAGCCAAAGCCGGTAGCGTCACCAAGTTTAACAAATGGACACCAATGGAAAGACCAACCAAATAGGCAATGAAAATCATCCATTTGTTTTCTTCGCGCGAATCTTTGATCACATCCCATTTCAAAAACGCCCAAATAACAATGGCGGTAAAGAAGGAAGACATGGCATAAACTTCTGCCTCTACCGCAGAAAACCAGAAGCTATCGCTAAAAGTGTAGACCAATGATCCGACTAATCCTGCTCCAATTAAAGAGATTATCTGACCTTTGCTCTCTTGACCTTCTTCTATTTTGAAAAGTCTTTTACCAAAAAGCGTGATAGACCAAAATAAGAATAGAATTGTAAATCCCGAGAAGACAGCACTCCCCACATTCATCCAATAGGCAATCTGTAAGGTGTCTCCAAAAGCAAGGAAACTAAACATCCGATACACCAAAAGAAAGAATGGTGCTCCTGGAGGATGGGGTACTTCCAGCTTGTAGGAAACAGCAATAAATTCGCCTGGATCCCAAAAACTAGCGGTTTGTTCGACAGTCAGGACGAATACAAGTGTAGCTACAGCAAAGACTACCCAGCCAGTGATATTATTGATTTGCTTGAAATTGAGCATTTATAAAAAGAATTAGTCGGGCGAAAATAAAAAAATAATTACCAAGTCAGGGGATTTTAGCACTTTTTAAAACTTCTTTGGATTCAATGGATGATCTTCTGTGACAATAATTACTGTGCTGAACTGATTTGCGGCCTACTTTTGTTAAGAGAATTAAATCTGGAAGCTATGAGCACAAAACAAAAAACATTTCAAGAGCTGATCGAAGGCGATACACCCGTATTGGTAGATTTCTTTGCCACTTGGTGTGGACCTTGTAAAATGATGCAACCTATCTTGGAAGATACCTCAAGACAACTAGGGGGAAAAGTCAAAATCCTCAAAGTAGATGTGGATAAAAATCAGCTAGTAGCAAGTAAATTTCAAGTCCGAGGCGTGCCGACACTTATTCTTTTTAAAAAAGGGAAAATCCTTTGGAGAGAGTCAGGAGTGGTACCAGCCCATCAATTAATCAAAACTATCGAATCATCTGTTTTAACATCTGCCTAGGCATTGTGACAAAAGTCATTTAGTCTAAGTTTAATGCCTATTACCTTTGGATAATAATTGAGGAAAAATTAACTGATCATATGAAATCGAGCAAGTCACCAGCGACACACGCTGGAATGATTATAAGCCATGCGAGATTCCAGGTGACCATTCAAAATCAAATTATAATCACATGAAAATCGAACAAATTTATACTGGATGTCTGGCTCAGGGAGCATATTATATTGAGTCCGACGGAGAGGCAGCAGTAATCGATCCACTAAGAGAGGTGCAGCCTTACATAGAAAAAGCAGCCCGTAGAAATGCCAAAATCAAATACGTTTTTGAGACGCATTTTCATGCTGATTTTGTTTCTGGACATATGGACTTATCGGCAAAGACTGGTGCATCGATAGTTTACGGTCCTACAAATATGAAAATGGGCTTTGATGCGATCGTGGCTAAAGATGGTCAGGAATTCAAAATTGGTAAGGCTAAAATAAAAGTGCTTCACACACCTGGTCATACCATGGAAAGTTCTTGTTACTTGCTTTACAATGAAGAAGGTAATCCAGAGGCAATCTTTACTGGTGACACCTTATTCATAGGAGATGTGGGAAGACCTGATTTGGCACAGAAAGTTATAGCCGAATTGACCCAAGAAATTCTTGCGGGACACATGTATGACTCTCTTCATAATAAAATATTGCCACTTCCAGACGACTTGATTGTCTATCCAGCTCATGGTGCAGGATCTGCCTGTGGTAAAAATATGAGTAAGGAAACTTCCGATACTTTGGGTAACCAGAAGAAGACGAATTATGCACTCCAGAATATGACCAAGGAAGCATTTATCAAAGAATTGATTACCGGATTGACTCCTCCTCCTGCTTATTTTCCTCAGAATGTGATGATGAACATTCAAGGATACGATAGTATTGATGAGGTATTAGAGAGAGGTGTGAGACCATTGTCTCCAGCGGAATTTGAAGCTGCAGCCAATGAGACTGGTGCAGTGATATTGGATACGCGAGCACCTCAGGTTTTTGCCAAAGGATTTGTACCTAATTCAGTGAATATTGGAATTGACGGAAGTTTTGCCGTTTGGGTTGGAGCGATGATTCCTGATTTGAAACAAGAAATCCTAGTCGTAGCAGATGAAGGAAGAGAAGAAGAAGTCATCACAAGATTAGCTCGAGTAGGGTACGATTACGCGATTGGATATTTGAATGGAGGAATTGAATCCTGGAAAAAATCAGGTCATGAAATCGATCAAATCGAATCCATATCAGCTGAGGATCTAGCTAAAAGAAAAGCAGAAAATCCTGAGATCAATATTCTAGATGTAAGAAAGAACAGTGAATTCCTTTCAGAACATGTAGAGGGTGCAGAGAATGCTCCACTTGATTACATCAACGATAGCATGCTGAAAATTAATAAAGATAAAACGTATTACGTGCATTGTGCTGGAGGGTATAGATCTATGGTCTTCAATTCAATCTTGCGTGCAAGAGGTTTTGATAACCTGATCGACGTTGACGGTGGATTTAAAGCCATCAAAGATTCTGAGAAGTTTAAAGTAACCGATTACGTTTGCCCAACAACACTACTCTAGTAATGTAGAGAAGTTGCTTAAACCCAAAATGGCGAGTCAATTGACTTGCCATTTTTAATTTAAAAACCTTTCGTGTGATTAAAGTCACATCATTATGACCTTGATATTTCGGATTTTTGTACTTGTCTTCCCTTGGCTAGTTTGGTCACAATTATCCTTGGCCCAACATGGAAGTGAGGAGACAAAAGAGCATGATCCTGACAAAAAGATGTTTGGGAAAATATTGGAAAGTGGTGATTTTGAATTCCATCTGAGGTCCTATTTCATGGCTACCCAAAATCAAGGAAGTCTTATGGATTATAGCACTTGGGGAACTGGTGCTGGTTTGGGGTATTTCTCACCTCGATGGAAAGGTTTGGGCTTAGGTTTTAGTGGTTTTTTTGTTTTTAGACATTTCGAAAATAATGTCACAGCAATTGATCCCTTGACTCAAAGAACTAACCGGTATGAAATCTTACTCTATGACCTGCATCATCCAAACAATCACAAGGATTTGGATAGGTTGGAGGAG
>JAFMBQ010000317.1 GCA_017858365.1 Algoriphagus sp.
TAAAACCCATGGCTATTGAAAGGTTGGACCACTTCGTATTCATTCAAAACCAAATGTCTTAGTAAACTACTACGAGCAATCACTAAATCAATTAATCTTCAATCCTAGCTACCATCCCCAAGTTCCTGGAGCTCCTTTAAATGGCCCTACAATTTCTCCAGTGATCCAGCCACCGTAAAAATCTCCTTCTTGAGCTTGGACTTTTTCATCATTTACATAACAAGCTTCCATATAATGGGCGTAGATGGAAATGGTGTTTTTGAGCTGAGGGTAGGCATTATTTGGATTTAAATAGCCCCAAGCCGCCCGAGAAGCAGTTTTGTCCCCTACCCGGATATCGTAATAATTGGCAGCACCTTTCCACTCACAAAAGGAAGAACCTAGAACAGGAATCAAAACTCCTTCTTTGAAAGCATCCATAGGAATATAATACGTGGGTGGATGGCTGGTTTCCAGAATTCGGAAGGATCGATTCGTGTCGAGTATGATTTCACCATTAAATACAATCCGAAGATGTTTGCTGCATGATTCAAGTTTTGGAGGACGTGGATAGTCCCATACAGATTCTTGGCCTGGTTTGGGTTTTATGGGCTTTATAGACATGTCATTTTAACCTAGCACATCTATTTTTGTTATACCCGCTCTTGGTTTTAACTTTAAACATTCGAGGTTTCGGTTACCTTTTTACCATGGGTTGCACCCATGGCTAGTAATGATTTGACTACTTCGTAGTCGTTTATAACCATATGTATTAGTGAACTACCTAAAGCAATCACTAAATCATTTACCACAATAGCTATTCTTGTGGGCGCGGTGGGCTGTCGTGGCAGCGGGCCAGCACTTGGCAAGTGCGGCTGAAGCTTTGCTACGACTTGTCCCGACAGCTGTACGGGATTGGTCCTTTTGGGTCAAAGCCAAAAGGACGAATAAAAAAGAAAATAAAACCCGTTTCCATCCTCCCGCATTGGCATCCGTTTCCAAAGGTAGGCTTTGAGCGGGAGGGAAATTATTCGGTTACCTTTTTACCATGGGTTGAAACCCATGGCTACAGACATGTCGCTCCTATGGAGCTTTTTCCTATACTAATCTCCTTTGCGGAATTCTTCGTGCCCTTTGCGACTCGGCGGTAAAAATGAAACTCGTTTCCATTCTCCCGCATTGGCATCCGTTTCCAGAAGATGATTTTGGGCGGGAGGGAAATGATATCGATTTCTTTTGACCATGGGTTTTACCCATGGTTATTGAAAAGTTGGACATCTTCGGTGTCATTTCCTTTGTGTCCTTGGCGGTTTGTTTTTTCCGTTAGTGAAGACAAAACGGAGGCAAAGCTTTCTTAATTTCTAGCTAGGCGCTTTAAAATAAATCTCTGTGGAAACTCTGTGATCTCTGTGTCTCCGCGGTAAAAATGAAATTCGTTTCCATCCTCCCGCATAGACATACGTTTCCAAAAGATGGCTTTGAGCGGGAGGGGAATGATATCGATTTCTTTTGACCATGGGTTTTACCCATGGTTATTGAAAAGTTGGACACCTTCGGTGTCATTTCCTTTGTGTCCTTGGCGGTTAAAAAAGCACCTGATCTTACCTAAGCCTAGTCCGCAGTAGCAATATCCTGAGCATCCACGCTTTTTTATTTCTCTGGATTTATAATTTCCTCCCAGTCTTACGGCTGCTACTGGGGCTATCTTTACAGCCTATCAAATTTCAAGTTTCTGGAAACTTAAACCGAGGCGAAATCTGTCTCAAGTCATGTCGGTCCTTGAAGATACAAACCGGGGCGAAGTGGTTTAAAAAAATAAAAAACCTATCATCAGTTCCCGCTTAATCCTTCCCGATTTTTTCCCTAAATTCCTACCCAAACCAAACATTCTTCATGATCCAAATACTCCAAGAGCACCTTCCTAATGGCAGCGAAGCGGGCTCCAACTCTAAAACCCGAGGATTCATATCCGTACCGGGAACTCCTGTAGAAATGCCTTTCACCTTTATCCATGGAGCAATGCCGGGGAAGGCTATGTTGATCACCGCTGGGGTGCATGGCGGGGAATATCCCTGCATTGAGACGGCGATTCAATTGGCCAATGAGATAGATCCGTCACAGGTCAAGGGAACCATCTTGATTATTCACCCGGTCAATCCTGCCGCTTTTCTTGCCCGAATGCAATATTATGGACCCTATGATGGGAAAAACCTCAATCGAGTTTTTCCGGGAACAGCTACCGGTACGGTCAGCGAACGAATCGCGTATCAGGTTCATCTATTTCAGCAAGCGGCTGATTTTTACTTGGATCTTCATGGAGGAGATATCCATGAGGGCTTGGTTCCATTTGTGATTTATTCACAGCTGGGTGGTCCAGAACTGGCGGAGCAATCTCGGCTTGCATCTGCCCTGCTCGGTTTTCCCTATGTCGTGGGCTCGGTTTCTGAAAATGGCTCCATCGGAGCTGCCGCCAAAGTTGGAACCCCTGGTTTTTTGGCTGAATTGGGACAATGTGGACGTTGGAATGCGGGGGAAGTCGATCAATACAAGGCAGCAGTCTTAAATGTCCTTCGTTCCTTTGAGGTAGTTCCGGGAGAGGTTCAGCTTCATGATGTGGAGTTTTTGGAAAAAATGCTAGTCAGTACAGCCAGTGTGGATGGCTGTTGGTATCCGGCAGTGGAGCTCGATGCCTTGGTAAAAAAGGGCCAAAAACTGGGAGAAATCCGTGACTTTTTTGGAGAAGTGAAAGCGAGTTACGTTGCTGATTCGGATGGTATCGTGCTGTATCTAGTCTCATCGCTTGCGATTACTACCAATGATCCACTTGCTGCGATTGGAGTTTTAAAAGAAGTTTGATCTACCTTTTTCCTAGCCCATTGTTTAGCCCCTGGGCTAGGAAGAAGAAGTAGTTCGAGACCTACTCCTCCTCTCGGATTTTCTCATTTTGCCAGAACTGAGGGTTCCTAAAAATGGATACCATCTTATCAATTTCCCTTCCCTTTGAGAGTCAGGCTTTTTTTCGCTTTCTGTTACTTGATTTTTTTAAGAAACCATCTTCATCTTAATTTTCCCTTCCTCAGTCCAAATAATCAGCATTGAATTTCCCTGATCTATCCGGATGGTTTTTGGGCTTACTCCCTTTGCTAAAACAATTGGATTGCTACTTTCCGGACGGAGCAGCATGATGCTATCTCCTGCTGTCCAGGTGATATAATCTCCCATATTACCCGAATCGATACTTGGGGATCTGCCCTTGCCAAGCCGTATTTCTTTCTCCCCGGGTTTGGCTAAAAATACCTCTCCTTCTCGCTGCCAAACCGTAGCTATTTGTTCCTTGGATATCACCCGAAAATCTCCTCCATCCATAGGACACCCATTTAATTTCCAAGTATCCTGACCCAGTTTTACAGGCCTTGAAAAAGTATTCCCGCTATCCTCTGAAATCGTCAAATGTAGATCCCTTGAGCCCATCAGATTATTTCGAAACATGATGTACAACTTATCATTTTTATCGGTGCGGATTGTAGGCATACAGCACTCACATACAGATCCATCCGGTGAGGCATATACTTCTATACTTTTGCTCCAGTTTTTTCCTCCATCCGTGGATTTAGCAAGGTATATTTTTCCTTCTGGCTGCTTTCTTTCAGAATTCTTGACTTTAAAAGCTTGGTAGGATTCCATGTCCTTTGCTTTTAACGCATTCCCCTCTTTATCCAAAACGACCCAGTTCATCTTCCCATCTTCGCCGGGATATTGCCTGATGGATTCTCCTCCTTCAGGCATTTCTCCCATTTCGGCCATGATTTCTGCCTTTGTCAATTGCTTGGGCATAGTGTGATTTTCGGGCTCCGACTTTTGCACGATCATCCCGCCATGCTCCATTTTAGCACCGCTGTTCTCCGGGATATCCTGGTTTTCTTCAACCAGTGCTGATCTGGTATCAATCCAAGTGGCAAAAAGATTTCCCTGTTGATCGGAGGCAATATCTGCCAGACTTTCTCCGGCCGAACCGGCAACATCATTCACTTGAAAAGGACCTTCCCACTCGCCATTATTTTTTTCTTTCCTCCAGGCTACTAAATCGCCTTTTTTCGTAGGCGCCACAATTGAATAGTATTCAGTTCCCATCGCCAATCGTGGCCCACAAGACATTCCTAAGAACATATTTTCCAAGGTACCCACTTGCTCGGTTCGAAATGATTCACCCTGATTCGTTGAGAAGGAAAAGTGAATATCTTTTCCATTTCCATAAGCGATACCAAGATTCCCTTCCAAATCTTTTCCGATCGATGGCTGATCTCCCTTTTCCGCTAAAGTGACTATGATTTCATCCACTACTGGGCTTTTACAAAAAGTCAGTAGGCATAGTAGGAATATCGGTACTGTAAATCTGGTGCAAATCAATTTCATGGAAATAAGGTATCAATTATTTTAAGTTTTAGCTTAGTGAAATCCCCGCATAATTCACGCCCGTAAGCTTGTGCGTCTCCCAATCAAAAGTCGATAAGTCATCGTGATTGAACTTGCTGATATCGTCATAGCCACAGGATCTTGCCACTACCTTCATCAGATCAGTACTGGCTCTCAAAAAATTGTGAAGCCGCTCTGCAGATTTATCGATAAGTAATCGCGCTCTCAAATTTTCCTTTTGGGTAGCTATTCCCACCGGGCAATTATTGGTATGACAAGCCCGCATTCCCAGGCAACCTATAGCCTGCAAAGCTGAGTTGGCTACAGCGATAGCATCAGCTCCCAGCATCAAGGCTTTCGCAAAATCTTCCGGAACTCGAAGACCTCCAGTCACGATTAAGGTGATGTCCTTCAAATTATTGTCATCCAGATACTTCCGAGCTCTTGCCAAAGCCGGAATTGTAGGCACATTGATATTATCCCGAAGGATCGTAGGAGCAGCTCCAGTCCCTCCTCCTCTGCCATCCAAAATGATGTAGTCCGCACCGGCATCTACGGCAAATTGAATATCCTTTTCGATGTGGCTTGCAGCAATTTTGAATCCTATGGGAATTCCTCCAGTCACTTCCCGAACCTTATTTGCAAATGCTTTGAAATCTTCCACTCCATTTAAATCCGTAAAAGTAGCCGGGCTAATGGCAGATTGTCCGACTTCCAAGCCTCTGACTTCTGCGATTTCCCCATTGACTTTATTCCCGGGCAAGTGACCTCCCGTACCCGTCTTTGCACCTTGCCCACCTTTGAAATGGAAGGCTTGA
>JAFMBQ010000318.1 GCA_017858365.1 Algoriphagus sp.
TCCAGTAATGTGACACTTTGCTTGTTTTGTGTGAATATCAAATCAAAGGATTTGACCAAGTTTTGAAAAAAAGGGATTCGGGAAAAATATATTTGATTAGGTCGAAAGGAGGCGGAAATCAAATAAAGCTCAGCTTCCAATCGCTTAATAGCCTGTATATGGTGGTACCAAAGATCGTATTTGACAAAGAAAACAAGTACTGGTTTTAGGGTAGCCACAAATCTTTCCGCTTGTCGCTTACTGTCCAAAGGAATATAGGTGATGAAATCTATCAGCGTGGATGGTTTTTTAACCAATTGATCGTAGCCCGATGGGCTAAAGAAACTAAGTGCGATTTGAAGTTCCGGATGCGTATTTTTCAAGACCTCAATCACCGGTTTTGCTTGCTCATATTCCCCTAGTGAAGAGACATGAAACCAAGCAACAGGCCCATGATATCCAGATCGGAAGTGATCTAATTTTTCAAAAAGATCTCTTCGGCCTTCCAAAAAACGAGCAACTTTGGAATTGAACAAAGCAGTAAGCGGCAATAAGCCGCTAATCATGAAAATCCCTAATCGGTAAAACCACTTCATTTCCCAAAAGTAGGTAATCGAGAGCAAATCATTTTCCTGAGGATTTTCAATAAGTGAGTTGACTTGACTTTAGGACTTTTTTTTCTGAAAACCCAATATCACCATACTATTCCTCTCAAAATTAAGTAATTTAGTAACCCCAATTTTTTTTTTCGGCTGTCAAATCCTATGTTGTGACTATATGATTAAAGTTCTGTTCGTTTGTCTTGGTAATATTTGCCGTTCTCCATTGGCAGAAGCAATTTTTAATAAAAAAATTGAACTAGCGGGAATGCAAAATCAATTCAAATCAGACAGTGCCGGCACCTCTGATTATCATATTGGAGAGTTGCCTGACGAGCGAACCTTATCTTGTGCAAAAAAATATGAGCTTTCGATTCATCATCGGGGAAGGCAAGTTCATCGCACCGATTTTAGAGATTTTCAATACATCTTAGCGATGGATGATAATAATCTTAAAGTCTTAGGACAACTCAAGGATCGATTTGGATTCCCAAAAAAGGAAATTCATCTAATGCGAAACTTTGTAGATCACACTAAAGGCTTGTCAGTTCCTGATCCATACTATGGAGGAGAAGAAGCTTTTGAAGAGATTTATCAAATTTTGGATGAAGCGATTGAGAATTTTTTAAACAAAGTTATTGTAACTCATCAGCTCTATGTTTGATCTCAATGAGATCTATGAACAAGTTCTATTTGAGTGTTTTGGATTTGGCACTAAGTTAAAATCTGCTTCCCTTATCGCAGCAGGAAATCTCAACCAAGGAATCCAATTAGATTCTTCAGAAGGGTTGTTTTTCCTGAAAATGAATTTTGACCAAGAACGTAATATCCTTTCAAAAGAAGCCTCTGGACTAAATCTGCTCCAGCAATCAACCTTTTTGAAAATCCCTGAAACTTTTGGTGCCGGGAGAATCGAAGATTATAATTATCTCTTATCGGAATTTATACCCACAGGCCGATCTCATTCGGATTATTGGGAAAACCTTGGACTAGGCTTGGCACACCTCCACTTATCCGAATCCCTTTTTTTTGGATTGGAAGAGGATAATTACATCGCTTCTATTCCTCAAAAAAATCATCCTACCAAGAATTGGAGCACATTTTATATTCAAGAACGTCTCGAGCCTTTAATAGGTAAAGCTTATTTCGACCAATTGATTCCACTTGATTTTTTAAAAAAATTCCAAGAAATATACCCTAAAATCGAGACAATTTTCCCAGTAGAGAAACCCGCTTTGGTCCATGGAGATCTATGGTCAGGCAATGTGCTCATCACTGGTGAAGGCCAACCTTGCCTAATCGATCCTGCTGTTTATTATGGACACCGGGAGATGGATTTGGCATTCAGCAAATTGTTCGGCGGTTTTGATTCAGCTTTTTATGAATCCTATGAATCAGTTTTTCCACTAGCTCCAGGATTTGATCAGCGCGTTGGAATTTATAATCTTTACCCATTATTGGTTCATTTAAATCTTTTTGGTACTTCTTATCTGCCAGGAATCGAGCGGACGGTCAACAAACTTATTCGATAATTAATGATCCAGATTCGACCTGCACAGCATTCAGATCTTCAAGAAATTCTTGCGATCAATAATTTTGAAATTCTCAATTCCACCATTAATTATGACTTTGTCCCAAAATCAATTCACGAGCAAACTGATTGGTTTGAAGGGAAACAAAAAGCTGGATTCCCTATTATTGTGGCCACTTCAGCCGAAAAAGTAGTAGGGTTTGCTACCTACGGTAGCTTCCGCCCAAAGCCAGGTTACCGTTTTACAGTAGAACATTCTGTCTACCTGGCAACAGACTTTAGAGGTCAAGGAATCGGTACAAAATTGCTTTTGGAATTGATTCAGATCGCAAAGCAATCTGGCTACCATACGATGGTCGGAGGGATTGATAGCTCAAACGAAGGAAGCTACCTTTTTCATCAGAAATTGGGGTTCAAAGAAGTGGCCCGCTTCAAGGAAGTAGGCCACAAATTCGATCGCTGGTTGGATATAATTTTTATGCAATTGATCCTTGAAGATGGAGGACAGCTTACGTGAGGCTTACCCTTTTTCCTGATTTGACAGCTGCAAAGATCGCATCGATAATTTTCATGTCTTTCACACCTTCTTCCCCGTTTACAGGCACTTCAGGTTTTGCTCCGTCAAAGAGAATTGCTGCCATCCGATCCATCTGCACCGCCTGATGAGTGACATGAGGCAATTCCAATGGGCCTATACTTGTTGTTCCTTTGATCGGTCCATAGCCAGTAGAGGGCTGCATCTCTACCCAACCTTTTGATCCATTGAGGAAAAATTTATCCAGTCCGTTCATCGCGTAAGTCGATAAGCAGGAAGCGACGGCTCCACTTGGGAATCCCATTTGAAACTGGATTGTCTCATCGATTCCTTCCTTGAACTTCACCGGATCAGTTTTGGTCTCTTGGGCAGTCACCCAAATCGGCTCCTCACCTAGCATGTATCTCGCGCCGTTGATCGAATAAATCCCTATATCCATCATAGCTCCTCCACCAGATAGTTTGGGGTTTAGCCTCCATTGTGTGGGGTCGCCAATCACAAATCCGCTTAACCCTTGAAAAAATTTCACTTCACCCAACTCTCCTGACTTTCTCATTCGAATCGCTTCGAGGGTATTCGCTTCGAAATGCATTCGATAGCCAATTAATAGCTGTACACCTGCAGCTTTGCATGCATCCACCATAGCCTGGCCATCTTTTGCATTGATAGCCATTGGCTTTTCACAAATAACATGCTTCCCAGCTTTAGCTACTCGAATAACTTGATCTTTATGAAGTGCATTTGGGGTGATGACATAAACCGCATCGATATCTGGGTTATCCTTGATTTGGTCAAAATTCTCATAGTTGTAACAGTTTTTGTCAGGAATCCCATACTTGCTTTGCCAGTCAGTGACTTTGGATGGAGTTCCGCTGATCACACCTACGAGCCTAGCGCGTTTACTTTCCTTCATTGCTTCAGCTACTCGTGTCCCATAGCTTCCTAATCCCATAATCGCTACTCGTAGTATTTTATCTTCTTTACGTACAGTAAAATTTTTTGCATTAGAAAAAGCTGGCAGAGCTGTGAAAGCTAAGGCAGACAAGCTCGCTTTTTGGAGGAAAATTCGTCTTGATTTCATGATTGAGTTAGTAGGGGCTGATTAGTGAATTGATGGAATGAATATCTATATGGGCACTGATTTAAATCAGTTGAATATAAGTAATGCAAGTCAGATGTTCAATCTTACGCCTGTTTAGCTCGTCTTACAATCTGAAAGGTTGTCCTAGTACTTTGCTCGAGCAAGGATTCAAATCCTTCTAGTTGCTTCTCGATTACTTTTTCATTCGGATGAAGTATGGTCAACAATTCCAAGCCCTCATTATACCGTATCTCAAACTGGTCTTTGAGTCTTTTTAAGAGCTGCTCCAATTTGAAAAGCTGGGCATCAATCACAATCGAAATGGTAATCGCAGATGTTTGAAGCATATTGACACGTAACTTCAATTGCTGTAGTTGATCGTAAACTTGATGGATATGATGCTCTTCGATGAAGGTAAAATCCTTAACCTTAAAACTGACTAGAACTTGATTTTCTTTCAAAATAATAGTGGGAATCTGATGTGATTTAGCTTCTCCAAAAATCTTAGTACCAGCAGCTTCAGGGTTCAAAAATGACTTCACGAAAAGGGGGATATTTAAATTAGCCAGTGGCTTAATAGTCTTGGGGTGAATCACCGAAGCTCCGTAATAGGTCATTTCGGCAGCCTGACGGTATTCTAATTCATCAAATAAATATGTGTCAGGAAAGCGTTTTGGATCAGCATTTAAAATTCCTGGCACATCTTTCCAGATCGTTACTGAGCTTGCATTTAGACTAGAGGCAAGAATAGCAGCCGTAAAATCAGATCCCTCCCTTCCCAATGTGGTTGTTCTCCCTTTTGAATCCGACCCGATAAAGCCCTGAGTAACGACTGGAAATTGCTCTAAAATGGGGAGCAGCTGATTTTGGCATTTCTTTTTGGTAAGCTCCCAGTTGACTTTCGCAAACCGAAAAGCACTATCAGTTTGAATCAATTCACGGGCATCCTTCCAAACCACAAGTAGATCAATGGAGCAAAGAAACTCCATTACAATATGTGTGGCGAGTAACTCACCGTAGCAAATCACCCGGTCATAAAACTCATCATAGTTACTCTGGCTAAGCGGAAGCTCCAAATCGTGATTTAGCTGAATGAAGAGATTCTCAACTTTGGGGAAAATAGAATGATTCTCAGGAAACAATTCTTGACAAATCCCCAAATGATAAGACTTTAAAATTGTACTATTTTGATAGAAGTCTTTCTGTTCGAGTTTGGCTGAAATAAGACCCTCGATCGCATTTGTGGTTTTTCCCATTGCAGAAATCACGATTATCAGATTTTTTCGCAATCGATTACGCAAAATATCAGCTAAGTTTCTCACTGCAGTTGCATCTTTTACGGAGGCTCCACCAAATTTATAAATAACTGTTTTTGCCATAAATAATTATTCCTAATTTTAATCTAAACTTACTATTAATTGTACTTTTCCAAGTAATGAAAATCGTCCCTTACCTTCCAAATCAAAGTGGCTTGGCCTA
>JAFMBQ010000319.1 GCA_017858365.1 Algoriphagus sp.
AAAATCAGCTAGATGCCTATTATTTGCTAGAAGGTTATACTCCAGATGAAATTTTAATTCAACCACTTCTTAGTGGTGTTGAATATACTGTTGGAGCATTAACTAATAACTTGAATGAACTCTTATGCATTAGTAGTAAAAGGATAATTAAGAAAAAGGGTATAACCCAAATAGCAGTCACAGAAAATAATTCCGCAATTGATTTGGTTGTTGAAAAAATAGTTAAAGTTTTGAAACCTTGCGGACCATTCAATGTTCAACTAATAATCACCCCATTGAATGAAATAAAGATATTTGAAATCAATCCGAGATTTTCAACTACAACGATTATGGAAATAGAAGGTGGTCTTAACCCTGTTAATGCCTACATGGAACATTACGATAAAAATTATACAGATCACATTATGTATCCTCTTGAGAATTTATGTTTACACAGACGATGGGAGAATATATTTTATAATGCTTAAAAAAATCTTACTTGTTGGGGGAACAGGTTATTTGGGTAGACATCTAAACCATTATTTAAGCGAGGATGATTTTGAAGTATTTATTAGTGGTACTAATTCGAAATATGAAAAGAATTACTTTAAGATTAATTTTGAGGATACCAAAAGCTATAATTCCCTTGATGGATTTAAATTTGATTTGATAATAGTACTTGCCGCAAAATTGGGTTCACTATCCACTTGTAACCTGAATCATACCGACCTATCAGTCAATACTTTAGGATATGCCTCATTTCTTCAATACCTAGAGAATCACCAGCTGACAGCTAAAATCATCTATATATCTTCCATGACTGTTTACTCTCCTAACAACCAACTTCCTGTTATTGAGTCTAGCGCGATTGCACCTGTAAATACATATGGGCTTAGTAAGTATATAGCAGAGTGTATGACATCTTTCTTTTGCACAAACTATAATATTATGGGTGCAATTCTACGTTTGCCGGGTATATATGGAGGAGACAAGCGAGGTGGATTTATATATAATACTATGAATAATTTAAAACATGACAAGCCTGTTGAAATTTCAACCAAAAATTTAATTTTTTGGGAAACTATACATGTGGATGATTTGTGTTTTATGATTAAAAGTTTTATCAGAGAGTATAAATGGGCACAGAAAATAGATGTTTATAATGTCTGTTATGGGCGGGAAACTGATTTTTATGATACTTTTGAATTTATAAAGACACACATTAATAAGCAGGAAGCTACAATTGCCGAAACAGTCAAAGGATACATTCCTTTTTACCTTTCTAACGAGAAATTAAAGAAAATAATTTCGGTAAAGGAGGATTATTTTGGAAAATTAAAGCAATATTTATTAGGAGTAGAATGAGATTCGTAATCGGAGATATTCATGGAGAAATCAGCAAACTCAGATTATTGATAAAATATATATTCACGCTGGATAAAAATCCTGAATTGATTTTTATTGGAGATTATTTGGATAAGGGCGAAGATCCTCTGGCAGTTCTTGAGTTCTTAACGTGCTTAAATAAACAACATCCGTGTACATTTCTTTATGGCAACCATGAATATATATGGATGAATTTGGAGCCTGATGATTTGAAAATGAAGGAATACCTTGCCAAATATGGTGGATATTCTACTTTGAATTCAATAAGAATGAATGATTTTGATTCTGGGAAAGATAAACTCCTCACAGATCATGCAGAGTTCTTTAATAATTTAAAGCCATTTTGGAAGGACAACTCCTATGTTGCTGTACATAGTGGGATCTCTCCTGAAAATTATTCTACAGACATTGAAGATATTCCCCCTAATCAATTGCTTTTCAATCGATATGAATTTATAAAGCATGAAGAGTTTTACATGAGGCGCTATCGGCTGATTTTTGGTCACACCGGATTCTTTACTCCATTTGTGTCATCAACAAAGTTAGGTATTGATACTGCTGCCTGTTTTCTTCCAGGGCAACCCTTGACTGCATTTTGTATTGAAAAAAATGGGATGATTAATTCCGAGTTCTGTTTTAAAGGTCTGGAAGATTTTAATGATAATTATTGCCCCAATATAATAAGAACTAATCCATGGCGCTATGATAATTGATTTCTTGAGAAATAAGAGAATAATGATTGTTGTTGCTCATCCAGACGATGAACTTTTGGGTTTAGGCGCTACAATGAATAAAGTCATCAATGATTATGGGGTAATAGCTCATGTAGTCATACTTGGTGAGGGGATTACCTCAAGGTCTGATAATCATGATCCTGAGTTATGGAAGGAAGAACTCGCAATTCATAATGCCAATATCAGGTCTGCACAAAGTGCAATTGGCTACCAGAGTGTAAGCATTTACAGTTTACCGGATAACAGGTTCGATACTATTGCCCTTCTTGATATCATTAAAATTATCGAGTTAGAGAAAGAAAGCTTCTCTCCGGAAATAATATTTACTCACCATGGCGGTGATGTTAACGTTGATCACCAAAGATGTTTTGAGGCTGTGATAACAGCTTGCCGTCCAATGGATCACGAGAAAGTAAAGACAATTATAACTTTTGAAACGCCCTCGGGCACAGAATGGAGGGCTCCAACAGATCCCAGGCATTTCTTGCCGAATTTGTTTATAAGTGTTTCGGAAGAAAATATAAATTCAAAAATTAATGGGATGGAAAGCTATGAATTCGAAAAAAGAGCTTATCCCCATCCTCGATCTCCTGAGGCTCTGAGAATTCAGGCACAACGTTGGGGCATATCTGTTGGATGTAGTTTTGCTGAAGCCTTCTGCATAGTAAGGTGTATTCAGGTCTAATTATTTTTCTAAGACCGGCAAGCTTTTTATTATGTCATCAGGAGTTTTTACCTTTTCAGTGATTGATAGGGTCGATTGAATTTTACGTGATAATTGTTGCCAAGATTTGATTATTTTAAATTTACAAGCACTTATCATTCAACATATGAAAACACCAATTTAATGGTCATTCCCCTTTTTAGTCAAATAGGTAATACATAAGTTGGCTTATCATATCAAACAAGCGGTTTTGGAGAAGCTGTAGCTGCGGTTACTTTTAAAGCTACAGTCACTGAAAAGCATTTTGCCCATCTTTAGAAATAAAATCGCTTTGATTCAGCATTTTCTTATGCACCTCAGGAATTAAAAAGCTAGGTTAATAACACTCAAAGCTGGTTTCAATCACTCGGAAAACCATTTTTGGGAATCATAAAGGAAGAACAAAAAAGTGGTAATTTTCAATGTCCTTTATTCTAGTTCTGAATATGAAAGCAGGAGAAATACTTGCAACAGATAACTATCAGTCAAAAGGGCTGAATTTATTCTTAATACTTACTATGATGATATTGCAATAGGACAGAATGATCAACACAATATTTCAAAGGGTAGAGCCTTGATTTGGGAAATGTTAGTATAATGTAGCACAGGACAAATACACAAAGAACAAGATTTGGATAGACAACAAGGAATCTCTAAAAGAAACCTAAAACAAATATTATTATATATAATCCCATTTTTCGTTGGGAGTTTATTGCCTATAATTACGCTACCTGTTTTCACTCGGTTTTTAACTGTAGAAGATTATGGAGTTTATGCCTTGCTTATTGCTTTTGCGGTTTTTGTAAGTGGTGTTGCTAATTTTGGCCTAACCATTGGATATGAACGCAATTTTTTCGAAGCTAATGGGAATACTCAAAAAATCGCAGCTCTCTTATATTCTACGCTGAGTTTTGTAGTGTGTACGACCCTGATAATGGGCTTTGTTACCTATTTGTTTCGTGAACAAATTGCCAGTCTGATTATAGGGACTTCTAAATATGGTGAATTGTTGGTATGGGCTTTTTTTTCCTATTCTATTACAACAATTAAGACCTATTTTCTTACCTATTTTAAAAACACCGAAAACGCTAAGTCATTCGTATGGTATTCAATTGATGAAAATCTCCTGAATGTAGGCTTTTCATTGTTTTTTGTTACCTATTTAAAAATAGGTGTTTCAGGACTCATTTTTGGGCAGTTAATAGCTAGTTCGATTATTCTCATCGTTCTATTTTATAAGTTCTTGACCAGGATGCCTTATGCATTTAGTTATGATATGCTGAGGGAATCCCTTAAGTTGAGCGTTCCTCTAACATCTAAGATTTTTTTTGGAGTATTGGGTACTCATTTTGATAAGTACCTGATCAATTTACTGGGCTCATTAGGCGGGGTAGGAATTTATAGTTTAGGCCAGAAAATTGCCAATATCGTATTTGTATTCATGACTTCCGTGCAGAATGTTTATGCACCGCAGGTTTATAAACGGATGTTCGAACTTCAACAACCAGAAAGTGGCAGATCGATAGGAAGCTATTTAAGTCTCTTTGCATATATTTCGGTGGCGGGAGGAGTTTTTGTTGCTCTCTTTTCTGAAGAGATTATCCAAATATTAACTCCACCTTCTTATCATAAATCTATTGATGTCATCACCATTCTTTCCTTGTTATATGCTTCGTACTTTTTTGGGAAGCAACCACAGTTGGTATATGCTAAGGAAACTGGTATTTCCTCCCTAATTACCATGGCAAGTATAGTTATAAATATCCTCATAAATATACCCTTTATTAAGATTTGGGGCTTCATGGGGGCTGCATATGGGACTTTGTTATCCGGACTGATAATCAATGTCATTAGTTTTAAAGTTTCACAACGGTATTTTTATATTCATTGGGAAAAAGATAAGCTTATCAGGATGTATTCCTTACTGGTGCTTGCTATTTTAAGTACCATAATGTTAAGGGAGCTTCACTTTGATTATTGGATTAGATTATCCGCAAAGATAATTCTCGGGCTTTCCTATCTTCTGATAGGTTTTTGGTACAATTTTGTACCAACAAATATTATAGAAATCATAACCAATAGAATCCGTTTAAGTCGAAATTAAGTTTTTAGAAAATTATTTACTTAAAAATTAATAATAATTCAATTAGTTTAAGAGCAAAATATCTGTTCAAACCGAAGGATTTATCCTTAGAACCATTAGGGAAGAGGACGTTACCATTACCTATTTAAGCTGACTGCAGGACTGGACATCCAATAAATTCATAAGTTCTGCATCGCAGGATATAGCAATGGAAGACCTTAGGTAATTAATTATCGATCGCAGTAACCGGGATGATATCATCTTTCATGTAATTATAGATTCGATAAATGGACTGCAC
>JAFMBQ010000320.1 GCA_017858365.1 Algoriphagus sp.
ATATCTTTAAAATCGCAGCATAACTAGTCCAACTTTTAAGCGGAAAGAGCAATGGCAACTTTTTGCTATTCCCTCTTAAGGTTTATCGAGATCCGACAATTGAGCTTTACTTACCAGTTCGGAACAAGTCTTTCGAATAAGGTGTCTTAAAATATTTAAAAACAAGAATTGGAAAAAGAAAATCCTAAATCCAGAGTATAGATTGGGGTTTATTAGTATGAGCTAAAACTATTTAAAATTATTCGTTTCACTGCATTTAATTCATTCGCCAGGGCATTCTATTTCTCATTCATTCTATCCTTAATTTTCTTGCATTTTTGCATTTCACTTCTATAATACGAGACAGACTGTTAAGGATTATATTACAAAATCCGAATTAATATAACCCTTTTTTAAAAGTCAACTATCTGTTAATTAACTGAATAAGGTCTATGAAGAACCTTCCATTTATCCCGAAATAAAAAAACCTCAGCCGTTTTGACTGAGGTTTTGATTTATGTTGAATCGTTTATTGCTGGAGTCTAGCCTGCACTTCTTGAATCAGTCCTTCGTATTTTTTAAGGATTCTTGCCCAATCAGAAAATTTCTCATCGTCTTTTACCGTTACCTGATTTTGTCCGTCTAAGTAAGCTTCTTGACTGATTAGCTTTATAGCATAGGCCAGTTGATCGGAATTCCCACCACTACTCACAATCACTCTCGTCCGGATGACACTGGATTGGAAGTTTTGAACTTGCCAAGAGGTAGTCAAATAACCAGTATTGAAATCTACTGTTTCCAAAATATCAAAATACCTGGTAATGATAGAGCTCAAGATTCTCCAAGATTCCTCAGACGTATGAATGGTATTTACCGGTACAGTAATCCTGACATTAGCTAAATCTGAAGATACGGATGAGGTATACGCTTCATCTACTGTCATTTCTACAAAGTCTGCTGTAGGAGGATCCTGCATATTGCTTTGATTGCAATAATTTTTGGCGTATCGGACAAAACCGTCTTTTGAAATCCGAACTTCCACACAAGCGTTTCTAGTGACTTTTAGATCATAACTTCCAGTGCCTACTCGTTTGCCGCCGATTTCTATTATTGCATCATTTGGGTTCGTTGTGATTTTAACTAGACGATCTTCTAATTTGGCTACTTCCCGAACTGGCGGTTCCTGGTCGGCTTCTTTATTGCAGAATACTTTGGTGTATTCTACAAAGCCTTCTTTATTTACCGTCACGGTCACGCAATCTCCAAATGGGATCTTGATGTCTTGATTGCCCTTGCCAACAGTGATTCCGTTACTAGTAACTACGCCGTCTGCAGGCGACACTTCCAAACGAACTTCGCGATCCTTGAGTTGAAAAAAATCCTTCATAGGAGGGGTTTCTTTCTCAGGAGAATTGTAATATGTTTTTTCAATTTTTGCGAAGCCTGGTTTTTTCACTTCTACCGTGTGAAATCGATCTTTCTGGATGATTAGGTAAATTACTTTTTTCCCAATCATTCGTCCGTCCACAAAGATTTCAGCATCATAGGGCTCTGCCGAAATCTCAACTCTTCGGCTATCAAGTGCTATGTTTTGGTCTTTGTCCCACTTTAGATCCCGATTATATTCTTTGATGACGGGTTCAAATCCAGGTTTGGTAACTTTAATTCGATTTTTTGAATCTTTTTCTAATTTATATTCGATTGATCCAGTTCCCAGTTCTTGCTTATCCGAATCATCATAGTCATTGAGCAAAATAAACTTTGCGTCAGTGTGATTTGCGGTGATTTGAAGCTTTTGAGCTTGAAGCTGAATTGAAATAGTTAGGAGGAAAAATAAGGCGGGTAAAATTCTAAGCTTCATGGATATAGGTAGTGGTTTTAAGTCATGCAAATAATAGATTTCAAATTGTTTTCCCAAAAAAGGCAGTAGAATAATTCAATTTTTATTGCTTGGAGCCAAATTTATTTTAACAAAATAAGAAAATCACCTATTTTTTGAATTTAAGTCCAAGCTCTTTCTAAAAAGTCGATCCAATTCCTATGCATTACTTTTTGAATATCCTGATCGCTGTAGCCACGACTGGCTAGAATTGTAGGGATTTTTTGAAAATCACTAATCGTCTCCAAATCATGCGGAGATTGCTCTTTTCCAAATGCCCCATCCAGATCTGAGCCTATACCAATATGATTGGCATTGCCAGCGATCTGGCAAATATGATCCATGTGATCGATCACAGTCTCTAGGCTCACATTACGTTCTTTTGGCGTGGATTTTCCCCGCTCCCAACCTGGACTGAGCATCCATGCGTCCATCGCCGATCCTATCACGGCACCTCTGTCGATCAATGCTTTGATCATGTCATCCGAAAACTGGCGATTGTGATCTACCAATGTCCGACAGTTGTTATGACTAGCCCAGACAGGGCCTTGGTAGATTTCCAAAGCATCCCAAAAGGCCAAATCGCATAGATGCGTAGTGTCGAGGATGATGCCGAGCTCATCCATTTTTCGGATTAAAGCTTTTCCATTTTCACTTAAAGGAGCTGAAGAATCCGTCCCAAAGGCATAGCGTCCTGGGCCATAATGTGCAGGCCCCAAAGCTCGAAGACCGCTTTTGTAGGCTTTTTCCAAATAATCTAAGTTCACGATCGAGTCTGCACCTTCAAGTGATAGAATAAAACCAACAGGTTTTTTTTCCAGCTCTTTGCCATCCTTCCAATCGGCTAAGTGCGCTTCCAATTCAGTCCAATTTCGGATTTGGCGCATCTCGCCCTGCTCGACCATGGCTTGGTACCATGCGAGTTGTCCCTGCGTTTGAGCCCACGCCTGAGCCGGAGAGTTCCAACCGGGAAGTGAATTCTCCGGAGCTACAAATCGGGCGATTTGAGTGGCCACTACCAAGCCGATATTTCCTTTTCTCAGTGCGGATAGCGAAACCAAAGCATTTCCTCGATCAGGTTTGTCATGAAGACCTTGCTCTCGGGAATTGATTTCAAAAGTAGATCGGGTTAAGTCTCGATTCCACTCGAGCGCATTCATACTTAGATCAAGGTGGGCGTCTATTGCGAACATGGTTTTAGAAGCTTTGAATTATAAAAACAGTGGGAATCTTATGTAGATCGATCGGTAATTTTTTCCATTCCTCGACTGTTTTGGTGAGGACTAGTTCGTCCGAAGCGGTCAGGTTTTTTGCGATGCAAAGTTTGGTTTGCGGAGCTAAAGTGCTCAGGATATCTTCCAAAAGTTGATTGTTTCGGAATGGTGTTTCCATAAAAATCTGGGCTCGTTTTTCTCGTGTCGATTCGGTTTCCAGCTTGCGCAAAGCCTGAGCTTTATCCTTTTTATCAATGGGCAAATACCCATGAAAGGCAAAAGATTGTCCTGAAAAACCCGAAGCCATCAAGGCCATAAACATGGAACTTGGTCCGGAGAGCGGCACCACTTGAATCCCTTTCAGATGAGCGTGAGCCACTGCCAATGCACCGGGATCGGCAATTCCCGGACAACCCGCCTCAGAGATTATTCCCATATCAGCTCCGTTAAGTAGTGGCTGCATGAGACGATTGATCGTCTCTGGAGCAGTATCCTTGTCAAGAATCTCCATGTGGAGTTCTTCAATATTCACCCCAAGTTTCAAGCTGCTAATATAGCGTCTTGCCGTTCGAAGGTTTTCGACCAGATAAACTTTGGTATGGCTGATTACTTCCTTGATCTGAGGACTGATGATGTGCTGGGCTGTATTTTCTGCTAATACATTAGGGATGAGGAAGAGTTTTCCTTTGGGCATTTCTTCGGATTCAAAAATTGGGGTATATCCGAAAGTTAAAATTTAATGGGTAGAAACTATCCAAGTCAGATGGAATCCTAGTTTAATAAAAATAATTAGGTTTTGAGACTAAAATAATTGACCAGCTATTGCATAGTTCATTTTTTTTTTCATTTGGATTAAACTTTTAAAATATACTTTTATGAAACAATTAAAAATTAATTCCAGAGCCTTCGCGCTTGCCCTACTCATTTTTGGAAGTTGCATCTCTGAGAAAGATGAAGACCCGAACTTGATATCCAAAATTTCAAACTTTGAAGTTGTTGGTCAAACTTTAAGTTTTAAAGATTTTGAGTCTTATGAGAATAGTGTTTTAAATAAAAAACAATTTGAAACCACGAATTTCCCTTCCTTGAGATCAATCTTTGAAGCTAAAGTTGAATCTCCTGGTGCTAGAGTATTATCAGATGAATCCATTCAAAGTATGAAGGAATTTGAGGGTTCTTTGATTTTAGATATTTTGGATACTGAGGGAATGGTGATTATAGATCAGAAACTATTTTTTCTAGATTTTGTCAATAGAGTTGTTGTTGTTACTTCTGATTTTGATTTAAGGCCTGAATTAAAAAATAGAGATTTTGAAAATGAAAGAATTTATTTGTTTTCTTTTAAGGACGATGTGATAGGTTTGTTGGAGGAGGGTAGCAAAGGGACAATTCTTTCTTTTGATGAATATTCTAAAGAGAATTTAAGAATAAATGCATTCTATGTAGGAAGTAATTGCGATTGGGATGAATGTCGGTTTAATGATAATGTTCCAGGAGATCAAGGTATTGATTATCGTGTAGAAACTAAGCACGTTTATCAATCTAGTGGAATCTATTTTAAGCTTTTTTCTCAGGCGAAACACATGAAGCGAAATCTATATCCACTATATAGTGGACAAAGCACCTATATTGAAATGACCTATGATTTTTGGTTAAAAAGCAAAAAAAGCGGTTATGGGATTAATGGTGTCGATTTTGAGATAAACACGAGATCCAAATTTGATGACGATTTTGAGATTCAATATTACGGTAGTAGTAGAGGACTTGAGAAATATAGACTTGATACCCATTTCTTAATTGAAGTAGGTGGAGAACATGGAAACGCACTTGCAGGGTTTTCATTCTGGGATTTTGATTTGTATCGAATTAGTAAAGGACTATAAATGAAAAAGGCGAAAGTATTAATTTTTGCAGTTTTTCTTTTCTTTTTTGTTAATCCAAGCTTTGCTCAAAAATCGTTAAGCATCAGCTACGGCTTACCAAAAATAGACTGGACTTATGATGGGAGTTTTGATGCGCTACGGACAGATTGGAGAACTGGCTGGTGGGATAGTTCATTAAACTGTGTCTAGGTTTAAATTTATGTTTCAAAGGACTGG
>JAFMBQ010000321.1 GCA_017858365.1 Algoriphagus sp.
GAACCTCTTCTTTGCACTGGATTTGGTTTTTACTTTTGGCATTTTGCTGTATTTATTATTTGTTGAAATTTATTTTTTGCCTGCTTTCGGAGCGATGAAGATATTCATTCGCTTTCCTTCCAATTTTGGCAACTGTTCTACAGCACCAAAATCTGCCAAGGCTTGGGCGAATCTTAATAAGAGCATCTCACCTCTTTCCTTAAACACGATACTTCTACCCACAAAGTGCACGTAAGCTTTAACTTTTGCACCCTCTTTTAAGAAGTTGATGGCATGCTTCAACTTAAAATTGAAATCATGTTCATCTGTATTAGGTCCGAATCTTATTTCTTTCAAAACAATCTTCGCAGCATTGGATTTAATTTCCTTCTGCTTCTTTTTTTGCTCGTATTTAAACTTCGCATAATCAAGAATTTTACAAACTGGAGGATCTACCGTAGGAGAAATTTCAACCAAGTCAAGATCATTTTCTTCTGCGATTTTAATGGCTTTTTCCAGTGGTAACAATGCATTTCCACCTTCTACAAAGTCTCCAACCACTCTAACCTCACGAGCTCTGATTTTATGATTTACTTTATATGGTTCTTCTTGCCGTCCTCTGTAGGGTTGTCTTTGGTTTCTCAAGTTTGCGTTGATTGTTTTATGAAATAGGCTGCAAATATCGGAATAAATTTTAATTATGAAAAGTATCCTCTAATAATACCTTCATTACTTATTCAGTGATTCAGCGATAATACCGTTAAAATATGAAATAAACTCTTCTAAAGAAAAATTTCCCATATCACCTTCACCGTGCTTTCGCACAGAAAGTTTCCGTTCCTCTTGTTCTTTTTCCCCCACTATCAGCATGAAAGGGACTTTTTTAACTTCCGAATCTCTAATCTTTCGGCCTATTTTCTCATCCCGGTTGTCTATAGATCCAGTGATTCCAGCCTCATCGAGCATTACCTTAATTTCTTCGGCATAGCCTACAAATTTTTCTGAAATAGGCAAAATATTGATCTGCTCCGGCGCTAACCAAAGCGGGAAATTACCTGCGCAATGCTCAATCAATACCGCAATGAATCGCTCCAATGAGCCAAAAGGTGCACGGTGAATCATCACAGGTCGATGCTTTTGATTATCCGCTCCTATGTATTCCAGTTGGAATCGTTCAGGGAGGTTGTAATCTACTTGTATTGTTCCCAATTGCCATTTTCTCCCTAAAGCATCTTTCACCATGAAGTCTAGCTTAGGCCCGTAAAATGCCGCTTCGCCTAACTCAGTGACTGTTTCTAAGCCCTTTTCTGCTGCAGCTTCAATGATTGCAGATTCTGCTTTATTCCAATTCTCATCTCCACCAATATATTTCTCAGGCTTCTCTGGGTCTCTTAAAGAGATCTGAGCAGTGTAATCATTGAAGCCAAGCGCCTTGAAAACATACATGACCAAGTCGATCACTTTGATGAATTCTTCTTTCACCTGATCCGGTCGACAGAAAATATGTGCATCGTCTTGAGTAAATCCTCTAACTCGAGTCAGACCATGCAATTCTCCACTTTGCTCATAGCGATAAACAGTTCCAAATTCCGCATAACGGATCGGCAACTCCTTGTATGAGTGTGGCTTATTTTTATAAATTTCACAGTGATGAGGGCAATTCATCGGTTTTAATAAAAACTCCTCTCCCTCATGCGGTGTAGTAATCGGTTGGAATGAATCCTTTCCGTATTTTTCATAGTGGCCTGAAGTCTCGTAAAGAGCTTTGTGACCAATATGAGGTGTAGTCACCTGCTGATAACCTGACTTATCCTGGGCACGCTTCATGAAATTAATGAGTCGCTCACGAAGCAAAGTGCCTTTGGGCAACCAAAGTGGAAGCCCCATCCCTACTTTCTCAGAAAAGCAGAATAGCTCCAACTCACGGCCTAATTTGCGGTGATCACGTTTTTTAGCTTCCTCCAATAAGATCAGGTATTCCTGAAGTTCTTTGTCTTTTGGAAAAGTAACACCATAGATTCGGGTAAGCATCTTCCGCTTCTCATCCCCTCTCCAGTAAGCTCCTGCGATATTTGTAAGCTTGACAGCTTTGATAAAGCCAGTATTAGGAATATGTGGTCCACGACAAAGATCAGTGAAGTTACCTTGCTCATAAAACGTAATCGTGCCATCTGCAAGACCTTCCAAAAGGTCTAACTTATACTCATCACCCTTTTCTTGGAAATAAGCCAAAGCATCGGCTTTTGAAACAGCCTTTCGGATATATTCATTCTTTTGACGAGCTAATTCTATGAACTTTTTCTCAATCTGCTCTAATTCTGACCCCTCAAGCGTGTGATCTCCAAAATCCACATCATAGTAGAAACCGGTTTCGATCGGAGGTCCGATTCCAAACTTAATCCCAGGATAAAGTGATTCCAGTGCCTCAGCTAATAAGTGAGCCGAGGAATGCCAAAAGGTATTCTTTCCTTCGAGATCATTCCAAGTTAAAAGTTGAAGCGAAGAGTCTGAATCAATTGTTCGGGTTGCATCCCAAACTTGTCCATTTACTTTAGCGGCTAGGACATTCCGGGCTAAACCCTCGCTGATACTTGCAGCAATCTGTAATCCAGTAGTTCCTTTTTCGTACTCCTTCACAGTGCCATCTGGAAGAGTAATTTTGATTTGTTCTGACATTTATAAGTAAGTTCTGCCCATACAAACAGGCATTTGGATTAAAGTGCAAATATGCAAAACCCAAAGTCAATCAAAAAATTTAAGGGCAAGGGAATATGGAAATGAGCACTTAATTTCTTATTTGTATAGATAAGTTGCATATAAATTTAAGTGCATCTTACTTCACTGGTAGCATGTCAAAAAAAAATTAGACCCCATTTTCAGGAGTTAAAGAGACGCAATGATTTAATATATCATCCGTATCAAGTAGTGAAACCTGAGTTGCTGATGAGCATGGTTAAACGTTTAGTAAAGCTTTTAAAAGTTTTTTTGGGTCCTGTCGGTTGTCCCAAAATGCAGCAATAATAATTTGTTCATCATTGACTCTGTAATAAATACTGAAATTGCCTAAAACAGATACTCTAAAATCCTTAAAATTAGTCGATCTGTAAATAAATGGCTTTTCCAAAATTTGATGAGTTCTTGTTGAAACTAATTTCAAAAGTTTTTTAGAATAGCTGGCTGACTTATTTCTTTTAACCCAATATTCTAAAATGCCTACAAATTGAAGATCTGCTGTTCTTGTCCAGATTATGTTGCGTTTAGCCATTCCAGATTTCTTTTGTCCATTGCTTCTTGAGAAATCAGTTTTCCGTTTGTAATATCTTCCTCGCTCATCTCCAACATCATTTTTTGTTCTTCAGTCAATTCCACCTTATCGGCTAAAGGCGCACTTGAGGAAATTAATTTATCAAGGGCTTCTAAAAAATCTCTGTTTTTTATTGAAAGAATTTTTTCGATCAATTCATTTCTAATGCTGTCAACTGTAGCCATATAGTTCTGCTTTAAGCTTAAATGTCGTGTTTTATTTCTTTTTTTCAAATGCTTTGCAAGCTGTTAAGCCAAGTAACTCGAGATTGAATCAATTCTTCAAAATGGCAAATTTACTGGGGAGATTTGGATAAAAATTCCAACATATTTTAAGCCAAAACTCGATTAATGGTAATTGATCACGAGAATATAACTTCGGTAAGACGTAAATTATTTAAAAACTCCAGCCTAGCCCCAAACCTGCGTGGATTGGTTGGAAACTCCAGTCTTCTCTAAACTTATCAGGAAGTTTGAAAAAGGGAGTATAAGCGATTCGAAAGAAAAAACCTCCTTCAGGTTTCTGATATCGATACCCAATTCTGAAAGGCAAGATAGCTGCTAAATGATTAGGGCCTCTTGTCTGAACTAATGTGCCGGATTCGAATGTAGAATTAACTTGAGATTCCAAATATGGCGTAATTCCTACACCTAATTCCAGGTGATGGGTTCGTTTCCCCAGCAAGGCAGAAACCTCCAGCGGTATGACAGGAAGCCAAATTGTAGAACCTTCTATAGGATTTGCCCAAAGTGAAAAACCCAGATTCCCAATCACCTTCAACGCTCCTTTTTGATAAAACAAGTTGCCGTAATTAAAAGCGTATTGACCCGCATTTCCGCCCAGTTCGACAAAAATCATTTTCTTGGCAGTAAATGTCTTAGCTTCTTTTTGGGCTGAGGCTGAAAATGAAATAGCGAAAACTAGAGCGCTAATGATTGCTGATTTGAATTTAGGAGACATTACTAGCGAAGATTTATGAACCAGTTTTAAGAATAGCTTCCAATATCATCTAAAAACTAATCACTTAAATCCGTTAATCCCAATGATTTTTAAAATTCACCTACATTTTTTTTATTAAAGAATAATCTGTGCACTCACCTTTACTGAAAAAGGTTTAGCTCCCGGATTGTCCAAATAGGTCATTCGGTGAAAGAAATCCACTCGGAAAAACTTAAAGATATTCTCCACCCCATAGCCAAGCTCCACGTAAGGTTTTGTTGGGTCTAATCTTCCAAAGGTCTTCAGAGGATCCCCTACCGGATCTACAGTTGGCGAATTGGCAATATTTTTATCACTTACACTTCCAAAAAGCACATTTGCATTTGCCACGGCTCTCCATTTCAACTTTTTAATCACCGGGATTTTGTTCAAAAGAAATCCTTCGAAGAAATGACGGTATCGCAAACTCAAATATTGGTCAGATGAGAATTCATTGAAATTCATCGTATTGAAAGCCGCTGTAGTATAGAAAAATGTCTGATTTCCCAAATGATTCTTTAATATCGGATAAGGCACTTCACCAAACACTTTTCCTGCATCTAATTCGTAGCGCGAAACACCCAGCATTCCTACATTAAGTCGCTGATACATGTAAAAGCTCAATTTTGTATAGTCAAGATCCCCGCCAAGCCCTTGAAAACCTTTGCTGAAATTCATTTCAAAAATCGGCCACCTAGACGGCCCGAATGACACACGCTGATTGTCATTAATGATAATGATCTCATCTCTTCCATAGCGCAGCCCAAATTTCACTTCGGTAGTTTCAAATTTTGACCTGTATTCATTTGTTTCTTTCTCCAAATAATAAAAATCATACAAGGGCTCAAATTGAGTCAGTTTCAAGCCTGCAGAAAATAAGAAGCCTTTGAAAATTTCCCGCTGAATA
>JAFMBQ010000322.1 GCA_017858365.1 Algoriphagus sp.
GGATAAATTTTTTTAGTGATTCAAATTCATCAAATGTTAAAAAGTTTGCAAGTTTTTTTACATGGTTTTTTTGTGTGAAATTCAGGAAAAAAGTAGTGTTAATAGGGGAGGAGGAACCAATGGTTCTATTCCATTTTTGGACATAACTCCTAAAAACAGATATATAATTTTTAACGACTATGGTGTTTTTCTTGGATATAGTGGAACCTCTGAGATTATTTTGTACACCTAAAGTGATTTCTCTGATATTGTCAATTTCTGTCAACATGGAAAAGGTCAGTTTCTTTTGTTTGAATTTTTCAAAAACCACTTTCTCCAAACAGTTCTGTATGGTCATATATTTTTTTGCCGTGGAATATCTCAAACTGTTATCCTCGATACTTTTATTCAAATCTGTTTTCATAAATTCTAAAAAACAGGTTTCCATGACATTAGGAGAATTGACTTTGATATTCAAGGATTGAAAAAATTCCTCTTCCTTTTTTTTTAATTGAAGATTTATTTCTTTATGATCAGGATCTTTTGATGTTACTCTTTTTCTTGTGGAATCCCAATGTTGGGGATTAATTTTTATTTTCAAAGATGTTCTTGAAACCACCTTTCGTCCTTCAATAACGATTGAATAAATGATTTTTTTGTCAATCTCTTTGGATGGAAACAACATATACGAAAAGGTCTTTTTTGTCATATTGGATTGGTATTTATTAAGGCTAATATATGTTTAGATCAATTCTTTCCAGAGCAGAAACCCTTTTATATGGTATTTTATTTATACCCTTTAAAATTGATTGTAAATACAGGATATGACCATCCACTAAATTATCCTGACTATCGAGGGTTATATATTCTTCAGGTATTTCACTTAGGACTTCCCTTAAGGTCAGTTTTTTTATATTATTTTTTAGTTTTATCTCTTGGACTTCAATGAGATTGAGATCATAAAAAGGTTTTATTTGAAATAAATTCATCTATTAGAGTGATTTTTGAAGAAGAAAAAACTGAGGGTAAAAATTACCCCATTGATAATACATTACATTAAGGACCCAATTTGTATATACTCAGTATATAAACTCTGACGATTGTTTCAAGGGAAAGTTTGAATACAACCTAACTGTACAATCATATCTCAGCGTTCTTGCCCGGCCAACAGCTTGGACAATTTCTGATTCTATCAATGACAGATGAATATTTCTCAGACCTTCGTGAAAAAATGTGTTAAACTTAAATCTAAATCCATTGTGGTTGATCCACTGATAAGTCATTTCTGTATCTTCGATGGCGTAGTTAATCCCAAGAATTTGAGCAAATAGAAAATATTTTATGTTGTTCAGGTGTGGGGTTCCAACAACCGTCAAATTTTGGTTGGACAGAAAATCATATCCTGAACAGTTGCCAAAATAAATCTCTTTTTGACTATTAATAAAAGAATTAACATAAGCCTTAAAGGTAATGACGGTGGAATCCCCAACTTCTTCAGATATTTTGGTAACGTATTTGGACAAACTTTTCCGAGAACAACTCCTTTTTGTGTATTGAATAATTTTCCCCTTCATTTCAACCTCCCCAGGATCAAAAACATGGACTCTATCCCCGAAAAGTTGTTCATAAAACATTGGATCAATGGTGGCAGAGAGGATAATTATCTTTTTTGATTTAGTTAGTTCATTTTTTTTAATATAATGAATTTTATCATCTATCATTGAATCCTTGATAAAGTACTCACTTTCAAGGAACAAGGGTATATTAGATAATGGAATATTTATATTTTTCATTACATTTTTGATTGGTTCAATTAAATGATATACAGGTGGTGTTTTATTTACGATATTTGGTTCAGAAGATTCTAAGATTTGGAGCAGATTTTTGAGGTCTTCATTCCCGGATAAACGCATCGAGATAAGACCTTTAAGATCAGAAATAGACATTTGATTAATTTCCAAGATTTTATCTATAGGATCTTCGTCGAAAATAAGGGTCGGATGTTGAAAATCTGATATAATGGCTCTACTATGAGTAATTACTAGTGTTTCTGGCGAATGTCTGAGATTAAAGGACTCATCCAAGTAAGTCAAGGCCACCATTGAATCTTCTGAATTTTCTTCTGATACTTTCTTTAAAAACTTAATTCCTTCTTCTGGATTACCGTTAACGTAAATAGATTGATACTTTCTTATATTAACATTGTCATTAAATTGAATAGCGTCCGGACTCCTGGTGATTTCAACTTCCATTCGTTGAGAAATCTCATTTTTTAGCTTATTGGTTGGAAGAGCAATGGTAACATTTTCCAAATTTGTTAATTTTTTTGTTTTCCCCAGTGCTGTTGGAAGTTTAAAAATATATATATTACCAGCTTCCCCTTCTTCCATTACTCTGTTAAATTCCTTTTCAAATTTTTCTTCTGCATCTTTCAGTGAAATTTTTTCTGTTTTTACTAAAATTTCAATTTTTCCTCTTTGATCTCGTATTTCCCCCAGCATATCATGGAGCTCAGCATCTTCCGGAAATGGAGAAAATACTGATATCGGTATTGCTGGATACTGCAGAAACTTTAAATAGGAAAAAATACTAAAATTATTATCCGTGTAAGAAGTTCTTCCTGTTTCATTATGATCAATCATAATATCTTTCATTTTTTTGATCCCTCCATTGATCTGGATCATATTTGTTGCCAGATAAAAAAGAGACATGTGATCCAACCAGTATCCATTGAAGAATTCATCTAAAATTTTTACTCTTGATCTAGCAACATTCCAGTCTATTTTTACCTTATTATTTTTATCTATTTGTGCAGAAAAATGGGAATTACTATAGTTATTATAATATAGTATTTCTCGTATTTGTGCACAATAAGAGTAATTATTAAAACTACTTCCGTCCAACGCCTCTTTTAGTTCTCTTGTCCTTTTATAAGAAGTATAGTATTGACTATTAGTCATGTGCATCAAATTTTCCAGTTTAATGGGTTCATTTGATATTAATTGAGGATTATTTCCAGCGAAGAAAAAAGTACACATGGAAAAACATCTATTATCAGCCTCCGGAAAAATGAGTTTCAATCCATTGGTTAAAAAATTAAAATCCTCTTTTTTTGAAATTTCGTGATCTATAAAAAGTACAACCCGGAATTTCATGAGATCTTCAGAAGAAGAAAAGGTTTCATATATCACTTGAGGCACTATATTAAATTCCTTGAACCGAGAAATCACTTCTTCCGGTGTAATGATGGTTTTAATATTATCAAAGTCAAGTCCGAATATACTTTGAGATCTCCATGTATCATTTTTCAAATTTCCATCAAAAATACCACCTGACCACGTATAACCATTAGCTATAAATTCCATAAATTCCGGTATCGTGGTCTCTTCGGCATCAATTAATCTCTTGTGAATTTCTTTAATTTCCTTTTTTATAGGTTTTTTAACCTGTGTCGTTTTATCTACCGTAATACGGTACTTTTTTTCAATCATGGATGCCTTTTTGTTAATAAATATGTGTTACAAAACCAAAAGGATTGGTTCAATTTTTTTTTGTTCACTGTTTTATAATCATTGAAGATTTTCAATCAAATTGTTTTTCATTATTCTGGATTTTTTTCTGTTTTGGAGATATTTATTATGAAAAGAACAATCATGAAAATCCCCAAAAATGTCATTGTTAATTTCAGGATTTCTGAAAAAGATTTGTTAGTACTTCAGGAGTATCTCCTAAAAACTGGTACAAAATCCAGGAGTGATTTTTTCAGGAAAATGATTTTGAACAAACTGAAATTGTCGTAAGGAATGAAGAGAAATGAAAAACCCACTTTATCAAAGAAATCATGGAATTTAAACACCTCTTATACTGATATTGTAGCTCCTTTACAAATGAGAAAGATTGTCCCCCTTTTAAGTACTTACCAATATTTTGCCCACGATTATTCAGTTGAAATCCAAACATTAAAGCATGTTTAGGAAAATTTTCTATATCATTTTGTTTAATCATGAATTTAGTTTTTTGAACAGGGAAAATGGATACTATAATCCATATCCCTGTTCCTTTTTTTGACCACAACTAGTCTTTTACAGTACGATTACAAGTTTGTTTTTCCTTAGAGGATCCATATTTCATGGGATCATAAATTGGTTACTGTATATACTGAATTGTGATTTCAATGTTAATTTTAAGCTGCTTGTTTAGTGATATTATCCTCTTCAAATTTATCCCCCAGTATCATGTTAATTCTCTTTTTACAGAATTCGATGGAGATAGGGTCAATATCTACTCCAATAGCGTTACATCCGTTTTTTAGGAATACTTCGAGTCCCTGCCCGGATCCACAATGAATATCTATACAAGTATCTCCTGGTTGAGTATAACTGGAGGTAAAAATGTCATATATCTCCATTGGACAGGGTGCATCATGGGTGAATTCGGGATCATATTTTTTATATTCATTTGGATTAAATGAAGGGGTTGTGATTACATTTGAAATAATGGTCTCACAATCTTCAACAAAAAATCTTTGGTTCCCATTTTCACCTTTATTACACTTTTTTACCGATGAAAATCCATCTTTTGTAGCTTTCATTTTTGGATTAAAAGTGATCTCTGCACCATTCATCTTACAAACAAATATTTTTTCATTGGCTGGTCGGAAAAAGTATTTTGGAACCGTTGGAGTAGGGTTCAGTTTCACCCACTCACAGACACCTATAATTTCGATGCCACAGTCTAGTAACATTAACTCGTATCTACTAGTAATACTCTTGTAACCACCTTTATATGGTTCACCGATGACAATTACGATGACACCATTGTCGTCCATGATACTAACAAGCTCCTCCATGATTTTTTGGGAATTGTCAAGGTATTCCTGAAGGGTGGGTTCTTGTCCATATTTAATTTCCCCTTGATTCCTGTAATGTCTCATCTTCCAATATGGTGGACTAAACATGGCAAATTTTGGTTTTAAATGTTTTAGATTTGATAGGTCAGTCGTACTTTGTTCAAATACTTCACCCCATACATCCGTATTTAATCGATCGATATTTAATTGATTTCTTTTAGATTTATTTTCCTCCTTCCATATTTTACTCTTCATTAGTTTATACGCCGCGTCTATTTTGTAAGTCCCATCATTGATTCCCTCAATTAAACAAAAACTATCATCTGTCTTCTC
>JAFMBQ010000323.1 GCA_017858365.1 Algoriphagus sp.
AATTGCAAGTGGTTCGGAAGTCAATGCAAATAACTCAAGCTTTCGCTCGACATTTTTCAAAATAAACAAACCAAGATTCACATATGGGAATATACTATGGTTCTTAATTTGGAGTAATACCTCATTTGAAAATAGAACACAGGAAGGCACACCGATGCTTTGAATTCTCGACGCAACATTCACTGCATCTCCAAAGACATCATTGTTTTCAAAAATAATTTCTCCGCTATGAAGTCCAATTCTTAACTTTACACTTGGAGTAGAAAGCCATAATTTTTGAATTTCTAGACTAGCTTTTAAAGCTGAGTCAGCAGAATCAAAAACTGCCAAAATTCCATCTCCCAGCTCTTTGATTAATCTCCCGTTGAATTTTTCAAAGACTTGTTGATGGTAAGCAACATTTTTTTTCATCAATTCAAATGCAAGATCCTCATCCTTACCCATCAAAAGTGTGTACCCGACGATATCCGAAAAAAATACTACTGAAAGCTGCCTATTAAGAGAATGGTTCATGATTAAAAACTAATTGAGGTTTTTCAGAACAATTAGATCAGCGATGTAATTTTTCACTTCTCTTAGGAAGAAGTCATATTTAGGATAAGGAAGACGTTAAAATAGAGCAAACAAATTTTAATCTCGAATTTATTTACAGCTGAATTTTATTTTTTCTCTAAATTTATTAAGATCATCTCAGTAATAATCTCAAAATTAAGAGGTTTACTCTATTAAATAGATTTGACTAAAGCTTGATATTTTTCAATCAAAATGCGCTTTAATTCCTCCCCATCCTCAGTATTGGAGCTAGAAAAAAGTTCAGGCTTTATTCCCCTATCTAAAAGGTTTTGGACTGACTGAACCATAATTGCTTGAAGAAGTGCTGCTCCGATGACAGTTGAAGTAGCGCCTACTTTGGTTGTTAATCCATTTAATTCAATACTTGCATCACCTATCTCTCCAAAATTATCCAAGTACAAATCACATACTTCATACAGTTTCAAGCCGGAAGAATGTCTGGAATCTACTGAAGTGGTATGTGACAAGTTGGTGATTGCAATGACTTTTGCGCCTGCTGATTTCGCGATTTGCGCCATTTCTATAGAGACCGAATTTCTACCTGAATTGGAGTAAATGATGAATACATCTGATTCAGTAATAATATATGGGGACAAAAGGTTAGCCGCATATCCCTCGAGTCGTTCTACTTCTGTACTTTTTGAGGCATTTTCATGAAGCATCAAGGCAGGATCAAGAATAGGAATAACTCTAGCAAATCCTCCTGCTCTATAAAAAATTTCCTCGGCAAGCAGGTGTGAATGCCCAGTCCCTGTGGTATAAATCCAACCCTCAGCTTCTAGTGCCTTTGCAACCCAATTAGAAGCTGTCTGAATTTTTGATTTTTGACCAAAGGCCGCATTCAGTTTATCGGAAATAGATTGAAAATATTTTTCAAAAACTTCCATTTATTTAATTCAGTAGAATTTCATCCACAAATACCCAGCCTTTAGCTCCAGAAGCTGGATGCCATTTTGGTAGAGACCTTATTGGATTTAGCTTGATGCGAAGCGATTCATATCCGCCGACAGAAAGATCATAATTCAGGAATCTTGATCTTGGTAAATCAACTTTTTTGGATTGTTCCGGGATTTCATTTACGACGGTTTTCCAAATCCCGTTTTTAAGACCTTTGATTTCTACTGAGGCAGGAGGGAAGATGTGGGCCCCTTCGTGATACAGCATTCCAATCACCAACTCTGAATAATTTGTCTCAGGGTTCAATTTAATCTCTAATTCCATTGCTTCATCTTGGAAGCCGAGCCATTCGCCCGTTGTGTGATTATTTTGTCCTTTGATCTGATCGAAAAGTGTTTCCACTCCGTTGCCCTTATATTGTTTATTGGGTGTGCTTAGTAGTTGATATTCTCTAGGAGTAAGACCTGATTTCAGGAATTGAAAATTAGCCTCTGGTGACCCAATCCAATCTTTCGCAAATACTTTGGCTCTAAGTGTCCCGGTTTTTGTGAGCCAAATTGGCTCAGAATAGTGTGGGCTAGTTAAACTATCAGGTTCTGATCCATCTAGGGTATATCGAATGTCCACGGTTTTGATTGGATGCGATATCACTACTTCCATGCTGTCGCGAAACATCATTTTATCAAAGGTTACCTTAGGTGAGTTTAGTGGAAAAATTGCTTCACTCCCGTCAAAGCCAAAATCAATGCTCGTGTTAGGTAGTTTTGATTGCAAAGTCTTTTTCTGCGCATCTGACAGACTAGGAGTCCAGAGGTAAAGATTGATCAAAGGTTTCATTTCCGAAAGGGCTTGAACCCCATTTTCGTCAATTGGATTTCCTGAAATAGCTAAATATTTCAGATTTTCCAGTGAGGCAAAAAGCTGGATTTGTTTGGAGTCCAAATCAGTGAAGTTTGCCTGGATTTCTTCTAAATGGGTCATTTCCTTGAGAACCGAAAGATCGACTCCCGCAAGCGGCATTTTATTTAGGTTTAATTTAACTACTTGATCTTTCACTTTTTTCAGTTCTTCCAGAGAATTTGGGTCAAAGGCTGCAATGCTAAAATAAGATACCTCCAAGGCTGGAGACTCTGGATAAAAAGCCTCCACCTTTCTGAAAAAATTATTTAGTGATTTAATATCTGAGGCATCAGCTGCTTCAAAATTGTAGATTTTTTTCGCTTCAAACTTATTTGAAGCCAAGATAAAGAGCTTGCTGTCAGGAGCGATCTCCATCACTTTTTGATCAAATGAGGCCCCATTTGCGACCCATTCTCTCAAAATGATTAACTCATCTTCGGTTAATTGAGCCTTATTTTTTGGAGGCATATGCTTTTTCTCCTCCATCGCTAAACCGATTCGCTGAATCATATGTGAGTTTTCGAAATCTCCTGCAAGGACAAAGGGACCAGATTTTCCGCCTTTTTGTAAGCCCTCGATATAATCCATTCGAAGTTCGCCTTTGATCTTCCCTTCTTTGTGACAGCTCATGCATTTGCTTTCTAGGATTGGGCGGACCAAATCATTGAATACCTCTGCCTCTGCTAAAGGCGTGATTTCGCTTTCTTTTTCCTGGATGGGAGCCAGTAGAAAATCTTCACCATGGGTGATATTCGCACCCCAATGCCCAGTCATAGTGATTCCTAGGGCTAAGGCCAAACTGGCTGGTTTCAAGAATGATCTGGATAGATGTCTGAAAAAATATATGACAATACAAAGGTAGAAGGTTGCTATTCCAGACCATTGGTGCCAAAGAATCGCATCTCCATCATAATCTTCATTTACTAAGATCAGCCCGGCGATCACCGTTAATCCTGCGAAATTACATCCAGCTAATAGTGTTAATTCAAAGATTGACCTTGCGTCTGGCTTTTTGTCTAATCCTGGAATCCATACAAATAGAAGCCCCAAAAGAAGCAAGACAATAGGAAAGTGCAATAGAAGTGGATGACTTCTGCCAATAACTTGAATCCAGTCAGGGAGTAAAATCCGATCGGAGCCAATCGCTAATATTAGCACTAAGCCCATCCAGACAAATAGTGTATTCTCCAGGAGATTTTTAATCGAGGAAGTTTTCAGCATAAGATCTTAAGCGATGATATCTTTTACCACTTTACCAGAGACGTCAGTTAATCGATACCGTCTTCCAAGATGCTTATAAGTCATTCGCTCATGGTCAATTCCCATTAGGTTCATTACAGTAGCTTGAAAATCATGGACATGGACAGGATTCTCTGCAATATTGTAGCCGAATTCATCTGTTTCCCCATAGACCATTCCTGACTTGACGCCACCGCCCGCCATCCAAATTGAGAAAGCACGAGGATGATGATCACGTCCGTAATTATCAGCCAAAATTTTTCCTTGACAGTAATTTGTTCTTCCAAATTCACCTCCCCAAATCACCAATGTTTCATCTAGTAATCCACGTTGCTTTAAATCAGTAATCAACGCCGCAGAGGCTTGATCCACATCTTCAGCTTGGAGTGCCATTTCATTTGGAAGATTTCCATGCTGATCCCATCCTTGGTGGTAAAGCTGGACAAATCTGACTCCGCTTTCGGAAAGCTTTCTTGCTAAAAGGCAATTGGCGGCATAGGTTCCGGGCACAAGGCAGTCCGGTCCGTAAAGTTTGATAATGCTATCAGGTTCTTTGGAAACATCGGTCATTTCAGGCACTGCGGTCTGCATCCTGAAAGCCATTTCGTATTGCTGTATTTTTGCGGTGATCTCTGGATCATTGAACTCTTTGTAGCTCAAATCATTCATCGAGGCGATTTGATCAAGCATTTTTCGACGCTCATCACGACTCATTTTATCAGGATCTTTCAAGTAAAGAACAGGATCTTCCGAATTGGAAAACTGAACACCTTGATGTGTGGCATCTAAGAATCCATTACTCCAAAGCTTAGAATAAACCCCTTGTCCATTTCCCCTGCCACGGCTCAGCAATACACAAAATGCAGGAAGATTACTGTTTTCACTCCCTAATCCATAGCTCAGCCAACTTCCCATACTGGGCCGGTTTCCTACCTGTGCTCCTGTTTGAAAAAAAGTCAAGGCTGGATCATGATTAATCGCCTCCGTATGCATGGATTTGACGATACAGATATCATCTACAATTTTGGCTGTGTGAGGAAATATTTCCGAAATCCAGGCTCTAGACTCTCCATATTGGTTGAACTTGAAGTAGGAGCCAACTAGCGGGAAAGACGTTTGACCAGCGGTCATTCCTGTCAATCGCTGATCTCCACGAATAGAATCCGGCAATTCTTGTCCAATATTTTCATTGAGCAGTGGCTTGTAATCAAAGGATTCCAATTGACTGGGTGCACCATTTTGGAATAAATAAATTACCCGTTTAGCTTTTGGTGCAAAATGGGGTAGGGCATCCATAATTGCATCTTCCGCTCCAGCTTTACCAGAAAATAAGTCGGGAATCAATAAAGAACCCAATGCAGCACTACCCACTCCTAAACTTAATCGAGAGAGAAACTTCCTTCTGTTGAAATTCAACCCCTGTTCAAATTCTTCCTTCTCCATCTTATATTTTTGTAATGGTTTCTTCCAAATTATAAATGCTAACTATCACCTGCATCAAAGCCGCTGTTTCAGGGCGAATTGATTTTGGATCCAGCGGGTATTCACCC
>JAFMBQ010000324.1 GCA_017858365.1 Algoriphagus sp.
TCTTTCTTTTCTCAGGTTACTATTTTTTTTCGCCTTACATCATTTCAAAGAACTTTTCCCTTACTTTCAAGGGTTTGTGAGGAGCGTTTTCCTCAAATGCGAGTGCAAATATCAGGATTTTATTTTGGTATCAAACATATTGTTTAAAAAAAAATAAAATCTTTCTCTAACACCCAATTCTCAATTTCCACTTCCTTTAGACCTTTGTCTGATTGGGAGTGCAAACTTAGCAGAGTTAACCAAAATACACAAGCTAATGGACTCGAAAATCTTCCAAATTGCAAAGAAATACCCTAGCTAATTAAAAATCAGCTCATTTGTTTTTAAAAAGGGGTACAGTGCTACATGGCTCCCCATACATTATGCTCTTAGCTTTGCCCTGTATTTGCGATATGATCCTACCATAAGCAAATAAAGGAACTGGATAATCACTGCATCCTTTAACTACCACTGGTCTTCCGTTGTAGTCCTCAGGGTCTAATTGGCCCACCAACTGATCTGCAATCATAATCTCTAATTCGCTCAAACTTCCGATAGCATATCCTTTAGATAGATCCGTCAAGTAAGTAGCTACAAGCATAAAAGCCCAATTGGGAACTATAGCATCAGCACTACAAGTGATTGCAATCCATTTATCTTTATAATTGATCCAGTCTACTTCTTTCAAAGCCAGGCGAAATTCTTTTTCGCGAAGCATTAACCCTTGAAACAAAAATGGTGCAAGATCAAACAATATTCTCTCTTCTTTAGGGTAGATTTCCTCTAGATTAATAGTGATAATAGGGCTTTGAGCCACTCTATTTATAATATCATTCATGACAACAATGGGTTTTTCTTTGAATGAAGTGCTTTAAACTCCTTTAAATAATTAGGGACAAAATAGGCCAAGTCCTCAAAATTTGAGATTTGGTATTTATCAAAAGCTAACTCCCCCATAAATCTTGCTGAAATTTCAATGTCCAGAAATATTGCATTGGGGTCCTCTAAAACTTCTTTCAACTTTACTGCTCCATCTCCTATAAAACATACTTTATTTAGATCTAACCAAGCTTTGAAAGAATTTTGATCGATCAACTCAAAATCTAGAGCTGAAAGCGTATTTAACTTTGAATCAAAAACCTCCCGATACACTTCCATTCTTCTTGCGTCCAATACCGGTATGACATACGCAATGTCTCCAAGATTTTCGACAGCTGCATAAGCCAAGAGCTTCAAAGTAGGAATACTAATCAAGGGTAAATCCCAAGCAAAGGCTAATCCTTTGGCAGTTGAAACCCCTATACGCAATCCAGTGTAAGATCCTGGGCCCTCGGATATGGCAATCGCACTCAATTCTCTCGCACTTAAATTACATCGCTCCAAGAGATCCGAAATCATACGCATTAACAACTGCGAATGTGCTCCTTTCCCGTCGTTAACCTCTGAGTCGATCAACACCCCATTCTGATGAAGTGCTATTGAACAAATCTGCGTGGAAGTTTCTATGGAAAGAATGAATGCCATAGGAACCTTATTTAGAATTGGCAGACAGGGTAAGCTTCACTTTTTCAGGACTGTTTAAGAATTCTTTGGCACTTATCACATCAACATCTTCTTTCAATCCTGCTGCAATCATTCCTTCTTGAAAATAATAACGTGACACGATTTCTTCCGAAAGAATTTTCTTAATCTCTTTTTGATAGGTTATCAAATCTTGCTCCTTACTATGTTTCACCCTCGTTTCAAGTGCCTCGATTTGAGCCTTTATTTCAGGATAATATTCCACCTTCTCTGCATTCTTGCGCATATCCTCTATGGACTTTTCCAGATAAGTGGTATAATCATATTCCTTACCCTTCAACCAACCCAGAAAGTCCTTGTATTCCTGATCAGAGATTGAATAGGAACTTGGCTCTCCAATTTTTGAATGCTTATAGAAGTATTCTGTAGCAAAATCAAAAATATGACTCCTAGCAACAAGGCTATAGGATATAGGGGCATAGCTTATCGGTTCAGTCAATTGGTCAGGTTCAATTCCTGCTCCATCTAAAACAATTCTACCGTTTTTGGTTTTAAATTCTTTTCGCAGGGAATCTGGAACAGTAGTCAGCGCGCCATTTTCTCTTGTTTTCAAATAATCAATGGCTTGAATGCAACGACCACTCGGTATGTAATACTTCGCAGTGGTTACTTTCATTTGTGAATTGTAGGTCAAAGGAACTGTGGTCTGCACCAATCCTTTTCCAAAAGATTTTCTTCCAACCAAAACAGCCCGATCGTAATCTTGTAAAGCTCCTGCCACAATCTCAGATGCACTGGCACTGCGCTCATTGATCAAAACAACCATTGGGATATCCTTATCCAAAGGGGTTTTTGTTGTTTTATAGGTATAGTTAACATTCTCTAATTTGCCAATTGTCTTTACTACTTCTCTTCCTTTCGGAATAAACAAATTGACGATCTCCACGGCTTCACTTACTAATCCTCCTGGATTATCTCTCAGATCCAATACCAAGCGATCTACTCCTTGAGCTTTTAGATTCACCATTGCGTTTCTAACTTCATTAGCAGCATTGGTGGTAAAATCACTCAATTTGATATAACCAGTCCTGGAATCAAGTTTTCCATAGTAAGGAACATTTTTTATAGAAATCTTCTTCCGGACAACTTTAAATTCAAGTGTGTCCTGATCCCGTTTTACTTTTAGCAAAACCTCTGTATTCGCAGGACCTTTTAACAAAGTAGACACATCTGATGTCCCCAGACCAGATACATTGGTCGTATCCACCTGAAGGAGATAATCTGCGATCCGCAACCCTGCATTTTGCGCTGGGAAACCGGTATAAGGCATTATGATCATATTCCCTTCTCCTCGATTTCCAATCAATGCACCGATTCCAGCGTATTCGCCTGTAGTAAGCATCCTAAAATCATCCGAATTCTCTTCCGGAATATACTCTGTGTAAGGATCCAATTCTTCCAGTATAGCATCGATCCCGATGGTCACTAACTTATCCGGATCAATCTCATCTACATAATACGAATCAAGCTCCCGAACCAAAGTGGCAAAAATGTCAATGTTCTTCGCAATAGCGAATAGCTTGTCATTCTTCGTAGTAAATGCGAAAAACCCTACTGAAATGAAAAATCCTACAAGGAATACTAGTATTAATTTCTTAACTGTTTTTGTCATTTTTTGGATCATTTTGGCTTAGTAGCAAGGAAAGCTTTTTCAAGATGGAAATCATTTTGGGCTGGAGGTCTGCGAATTCCATCAGATCGGAACTTACGTAGACCAAACCAATGGAAATTTGTTTTCCATCTAATCCTAGGAGTGATTTATTCAGTCGATAGACTTCTTTTATTCTCCTTCGTACTAAATTTCTACCGACCGCTTTCTTGATTTTCTTTTTAGAAACGGAAAAAAGCACCTGAACAGTTCCTTTTTCAACTTCCCCTTTAACATAAAAAAGGACTTTGAAGGGGTATAAAAAAAAAGAGGAACCTTCGTTAAAAAGTTCCTTGATAAGTTTGTCGGCATATAGCCGCTCACTTTTTGGGAGTCGATAATTCATCGCAGAGCTTAGCTTCGTATGTGAACATACGGAAATCAATGCTTAAAATTACTTCTTCAATGTTTTTTCAGAAGAAACAGAAAGCTTATGTCTTCCTTTGGCTCTTCTTGCCTTTAGCACTCTTCTTCCGTTTGCAGAAGACATTCTTTCTCTGAATCCGTGCTTATTTTTTCTTTTTCTACGAGAAGGTTGATATGTTCTTTTCATGATCGAATATCTTTATCTAATTGCTTGCCTGATTAAGTCTCCTTGGATTACCCTCCAAAAAGGACTGCAAAGATAAGTAGCATTTCCTTAAATACAAGTCTGAAAAATAAAATTGTTGATAGAATTACCCATGAAAGCCAACTACCATATTAAAAGTTTCAACCGCACTACTCAATTTATTCAAATTGAGCTTTCTATCTATTTAGCTAGCCCACAAAAACTATCGCTACAACTACCAGCTTGGAGGCCCGGCAGGTACCAAATTGCAGATTACGCTAAAAATATCAGGTCTTTTTCCGTAACCGATACAAACGATTCACTCATTCCATTTGAAAAGTCTCAAAAAAATCGTTGGGAAATATCAGTTCAAAATCCGACAACAATCCGAATAAGGTACGACTATTATGCCGCTAAAATGGATGCGGGATCCTGCTGGGTGGATGAAACACAGATTTATCTGAATTTCGTGAACTGTTGCCTGGAGGTACTCGATTTTCCTCAATTGACTTATGAACTAACTGTAGAAATACCTGAAGACTTCCAATCAATTAGCACGATTCCTTTGAATCTTGATCGTCAGCTTATTGCGAATTCCTTTCAGCAGCTTGCAGACTCCACTTTTCTTGCCGCTGCTAAGCTAACCCATTGGAAATATGAGGTTGGTTTAGTAGAATTTCACTGCTGGTTTAAAGGGGAAATTCATTTTAATCAAACTAAATTCCTGGATGATTTTCTTAAATTCAGTCAAAGGCAAATCGAAGATTTCGGAGAGTTTCCTGAACAGGAATATCATTTTATCTTCCTCTTACTTCCCTTCCCACATTATCATGGAGTGGAACACAAGCGAGGAACTGTCATTACTTTTGGCCCTGCAGAAAGCCTTGCCGAGCCAAGCCAAATGGAGGAACTCTTGGGGGTAAGTTGCCACGAGCTATATCATGCTTGGAATGTCTGCAGAATAAGGCCTAGTGAACTGCTACCCTACGATTTTTCTAAAGAAACTTATACCCGAGCCGGATGGATGCTTGAAGGCATCACAACCTATATGGGTGATCTTTATTTATTGAAATCTGGGGGTTACAAGCCAGAAGTATATTTAAAGCACTTGAGTAATTCAATAAATCGCGCTTCGAAAAATCTGGGCTGGCAGAATTCCTCCATATTGGAATCAAGCTTTGACCTTTGGCTTGATGGTTATGAAAATGGGATTCCCGAACGCAAAGTGAATATTTATGCACACGGAGCAGTAATCGCACTTTGTCTGGATCTTATTTTATTAAAATCCAAACAAAGTTCACTTCCCCAAATCATGCGAGAGGCTTGGCAAGAATTTGGGAAACCTAACCTAGGATACAGCGCTACCTCTTTTT
>JAFMBQ010000325.1 GCA_017858365.1 Algoriphagus sp.
GGAACAAATTTCTATTCCAGATGAAAAAAATATTAGCTAATAGTAAAAGAAAATTATCGTTTAAAAATTTATCAGGTACTGTAGAAATTTTGAATAGTAATCATCCTTTAGTTCATTATTGGGATTATGAACAGAATTGGGGAGATTCAATTAATGATTTTGTATTTGAGTCAATTTTAGGAAGAAAGGTGTACTGTTCCAACAAGGTTTTTAATTTTAAAAATCAGGAGATTATAACTGGAATAGGTAGTGTACTGAATAGTAAACTTAAGAACTATTCAATCTGGGGTTCTGGTTTTCTTTCTGAAAAACATACCTTGATCCATCCACCTAATCAAGTATTGGCTGTAAGAGGAAAGCATACTGAAAAGAAAATTAAAGGCTTGTTTGGGAAATCCACTGATCAATTTGGAGATCCTGGATTGTTATTCAAAGAGTTTTATAATCCAATCTGTCCTAAGGAGTACAAACTTGGAATTATCCCCCATTTTAAAGAATTAGAGGAGAAGGTTATCCTCGATATTAAAAGCAAATATGGATCTGAGATTAATATAATTAGTCCCACGATGGATATCTTTAATTTTGCGGATGAAGTGAGCAAATGTGAAAATGTCCTGAGTAGTTCCTTACATGGATTGGTATTGGCGGAATCTTATGGAATCCCTACTTCTCGGGTTTCTATTTCTGATAAATTAATAGGAGGTGATTATAAGTTTGAAGATTACTACTCTGGAGTTACTATTCCTTTTGAATCTATTAGATCTTTTAATTTATTGGAGCATTTTGAGCGAAACACGATTTTTTCAATTCCTTGTACTGTTAAAGATCTAAAATATGATAGTCGAGGATTAATTAATTCTTTGAAGTATAAAATTGGTATAATTTGAAAACTTGTATTCAAGTCAAAGACCTTTCCAAGCGGTATAGACTTGGATTGAAAGAAAATCAAGCTAAGACCTTGTCAGGTCAAATTGCAAATATCATTAAAGCTCCCTGGAAAAATCTAAAGATGCTTCGTGATTTGAATTGGTTTGATCAAGAAGACGATTCTATTTTCTGGGCCTTAAAGGATATTAATTTTGAAGTAAAAGAAGGAGAGGTACTGGGGATTATTGGTAAAAATGGAGCAGGGAAATCTACTTTACTAAAAATTCTTTCCCAGATTACTGAACCCACTTCTGGTAAAATAGAAATTCGAGGGAGGGTGGCTTCACTTCTAGAAGTAGGTACTGGATTTCATCCTGAGCTATCGGGGAGAGATAATATCTATATGAATGGAACAATTCTCGGAATGACAAAAGGAGAAATTGATTCCAAATTGGATGAGATTATTGACTTTTCAGGTGTGGAAAAATTTGTTGATACACCTGTAAAGTTTTATTCTTCCGGGATGAAGGTCCGTCTTGGGTTTTCGGTTGCTGCTCATTTAGAGCCTGAAATATTGATTATAGATGAAGTATTGGCAGTTGGTGATTACGAATTTCAAAAGAAGTGTCTAGGTAAAATGGAAGATGTTGCTGGGCAAGGAAGAACAGTACTTTTTGTTAGCCATAACCTATCAGCTGTAAATAGCCTCTGCAATAGAGTTTTGGTTTTATCAAATGGTAATAAAATGTTTGAAGGAGCTACAGAGGAGGGCATTAGCAGATATTTAGGGAACCAGACGGATAACTTAAAATCAAATTCTTGGGAAAATAATTCTAATCCTAAACAAGGTGAATTTTATCTAAATAGATCTTGCATTCAGCTCAAAGGAGCTCAACCAAACCTTGAATTAATTCTCTCCTTAAGTTTCAACTCTTCAGAAAAGTATGATCCTGCATTCATCGCAATTGATTTAAAATCCTTCGATGGTAACCCCATTCTACAATTTATTCCCTCCTATATTGGGTTCATTAAACCACAATTGGGAATTCAAGATTTTAAAATCTCCTGTGATTTGCCTCCAATAATGCCAGGTACTTACTCTATATCAGTGTGGGCAGGATCCCATTTCTCTGAAACATATAGACATTATATTGATATAATAACTTTTGAAGTTATTGAGTCTCCTGTTCTAAATAGGGTATATCCCTTTTCTAAAAATCATGGATATATATATCCAAGTTCAATAATACTTACTAGTTAAGTATAAGTAATTATAGGAAACTTATTTGAAGTGAAGATTAAAATTAATTTTACAGATTTCTGGCAAAATTTCGATTATCGTGAAAGTTTTTTTTGGAAGTTTCTTATTGAAAAGTATGAGTTAGAAATATCCGATAAACCTGAAATACTTTTTTTTGGTCCTTTTGGGCGAGAACATAGGAAATACAATTGTATTAAGATTTTTCATACAGGTGAGAATATCAAGCCCAATTTTCTTGAATGTGATTTTGCTTTCTCGTTTGATTTTATGAAAGGCCCAAAAAATTATCGGTTCCCCTTATATGCTTGGTATAATGAGCATGAAAAACTATTGAATAATAGAATTGAAGGATTCGATATACAAAATAAGAAGTTTTGTAATTTTGTTTACTCTAATGATAAAGCGTTAGAAAGAATTGACTTCTTTAATAAACTTTCTAAATATAAGAAGATAGATTCGGGTGGAAGATTTTTAAATAACCTTGGGTATGAAGTTCAAAATAAAAGTGAATTTATTTCTAATTATAAGTTTACTATTTGTTTTGAAAATGAAAGCTCTCCAGGCTATACCTCTGAAAAAATATATGATGCCATGCTGGCGAACTCTATACCAATTTATTGGGGCAACCAATTGATTCATCATGAATTCAATCCCAAAAGTTTTATAAATGTTCATGATTATGATTCATTTGATTCAGCGATAAATAAGATTATAGAATTAGATTCAAATGATGATTTCTATTTTGACATGTTAAAAGAACCTTTTTTTCATGATAACGAAATTCCAGATGGGCTAAAGAAAGAAAATATATACAGGCAGTTTGAATATATTTTCAATTTAATTAAAACGTACAAACCAATTTCACTTCGTCTTCCTTCTAAAATACATTATTTAAAAAAAGATGTAAAGTCATGGTTGAAATCTAAATTTTAAGCTATGTCTTATATTCATAACGAAATTGTTCATAACAAGGAAAGTTCTAAAATTGTCTTTCCTATCTTGCTGGATTATATTAAAGTTAATTCTGTCTTAGATGTAGGCTGTGGATTAGGAACTTGGTTGTCAGTTGCAAGTGATCTTGGTATAAAAGATGTTTTTGGAGTTGATGGTGATTATGTAGATAGAAGACTTTTAACTAAATACTTAAATCTATCATATTTTAAAGCTGTTGATCTGAGAAAATTATTTGACTTAAAGCGGTCATTCGATCTTGCAATATGTCTAGAGGTAGCGGAACATTTACCTGAAATCTCCTCTGAGTATTTAATAGATTCTTTAATTAGACATTCAGATTGTATTTTATTTTCTGCGGCTATTCCCGGTCAAGGCGGACAGAATCATTTGAATGAACAATGGCCAGATTATTGGCAGAAGCTTTTTTCTGAAAGAGGATTTGTTTTTTTGGATATTATAAGGCCAGTAATATGGAATAACCCAAATGTGGATTATTGGTATAAACAGAATGTCTTCTTAGTTGTGAAAAGATCTCATCCACTTGCTCTAAAATTTCCAGAATCTTATTTACCGCTTGTGCATCCTGAATTGTTGGAGAGATTAATTATGGGTTATGAGAAACGAATTAAGAACCTTGAAAGAAATTTTTCTATACATCCTCTAAAGAAATGGATCAAATCCTTAGTTAATTAATTATGCCTAGGTATATAAATCTTGCGCCTTTTGAACCAAAAGTAAATTACCATCTTAAGGGTTTAAGTCAGGTTAGTATTCTGATTAAGACGCTGGAAAGGAAAAAGCACCTTATTAATTTATTGGATTCAATTTCTCACTATGGTTTTAGCGGCCCCATAATTATTGGTGATGATAGTAAAATACCATATGGAGACGACGTTCTTCATAGGTTTCCATCTTTATCAATTTCTTATTTGCCTTTACCCTATGATACAGGAACTGCAGAAGGAAGAAATAGGATGTTGGAAGTTACTAATACGAAATATTTTTTGTTGTGTGATGACGATTTTGTTTTTGATAGAAGGACAAGAATTCCGAAGATGCTCAGATTATTAGAACAATATGATTTGGATATTTTGGGTGGAGTTTTTCGTCAACATAATAGGAAAACAAGAAAAGGTAAATATTTATTAAAACTGAATAGAGGGTTTAATAAACTAGGATGGGTCTTGCCTTCTTCCCAGATTTTTGAATATCATTCTGGAATTGAATTTAAAGATGAGAAACTCTATTTAAGTAAAGTTAAATATGAAGATCCTATAACGCTTTGTGATTTAACACATAACTTCTTTTTAGCAAATACTGAAAAAGTTAAATCGTTTGGTGGTTGGAACCCAATTCTTAAAGGTGGAGAGCATCAGAATTTTTTCATTCGAGCAAAATTAGCTGGGCTAAAAGTTGGAACTACAAGACTTTGTGGAGTCATTCATGACCAGTGGACACCTAATTCTGAAGAATATATGAATTTAAGAAATAGAGGGAATGACTATCAAGAATTAGCATTGAAAGAATTTGGTTTTGAAACGATCGAAAATTATAAAGAGATATTAGGTGGGAAATTCGGAGTATAAAATTATGCGTAAATATCAGTCACAATATTTGCAAGATCGATTCTGTGATAGAGTGATTTTTAATGGAAAGAGAAATGGGTATTTCATGGATATTGGAGCTTATGATGGCATAACGATTAGTAACTCTTATTTTTTCGAGAAACATAAAAATTGGAATGGGATCTGTTTTGAGCCAAACCCTTCTGTTTTTTTAAGTTTGATAAAAAATAGAAATTGTGAATGTTTGAATGTAGGAATTGGTACTAAAGAGCAAGTCTTAACATATTTGAAAGTTATTGGTCCTGCTGAAATGTTAAGTGGTTTTAAGGATTTTTTTGATTCGAGGCATTTTGATCGTATAAAAAGAGAAACATCAAATATTCCTGGGAGTCAACAAGAAATTCCTATAAAAATAGTTAAATTGGAATCTTTTATAAAGGCTAAAAAAATAGATTTTTTAAGTGTTGACACT
>JAFMBQ010000326.1 GCA_017858365.1 Algoriphagus sp.
GGAAGTGTGGATGCCGGCATTGGATGGACATATGATTGGAACGTTTCGGTTTTGGGAAAATGGGCAGCTTGTATTCTCTGAATTCATGCACCTTGTTCAGGAGGGCGAAAGTGTGACCATGAAGCTGAAGCATTTTGGGGCGGATCTTATGGCCTGGGAAGAAAAGGAAGATTGGAAGGCTTTTCAGCTCATCGAGTTGGGAGAAAATAAGGCTTGGTTCGACGGGATGACTATTGAGCGAAAGGGCGATCAGTTGATTTTTCAAGTCAATATCTCAGATGGATCTGAATCCCAAATCGAAACGTTCGCCTACACGAAAAAATCGCTTTAATCACTTGATAAAGGTCATATTGCTTTTTAAACTAATTCCCTGACTTTCAGTGAACTAACTTAATTCACAACCAAATCCAAATTCTATGAAAAGCCTTTTTATACTATTTCTCTTTGTTTTTGCGCTTGGTTCCTGTCGCGTTTCAGAATCTGTCACCTCTAATCCAAAATCAAGTGATCGCTTGGTTTTTGATCAGGTGAGTAAATCTGATAACCTTGCCAATAAAAGAACATTTAAAATCATCGAACAGCCTGATGCCTCCAAGGATATCACTCAGCTCAATCGGATTTTTGAGAAGAAACTGATTGAAAATGGTTTTTCTTTAAAAGTTGAAAATCCTGAATTATTGGTCCAATCTGCTATTTCATCAGTCTATTTTGAAAGAGAAGTTTTAGGTTTTGCGAGTTCTGTGGGATTCACAGATAATTATAGTTCGCCCTACTCCCCACCAAAAAACTTATCCGGACAATACGGCAAAGTGATTTTTCTTATTCAGGATGCTAAAACCAACGAAATACTATGGATGGGCACTGGAACAGGCTTATTGACTGCTAACGAGGTCTTGAATTCAAAAGAAATAAAATCCGCCTTGGATCAATTCATTGCTAGCCTGAAATAGGATGAATTATTAAGGGATACTACCTGCTCAAAAGGATGACATTAAATTTAACTGTCATCCATTTTTCATTTAAAAACCCTCAAATCCCGGCTTCACATTATCCCAAAACTCATCTAAGGCAATGATTCTGGGTTTAAGAAACGCTATAATTTCCGGCCAATCCGATTCCTCCATCACATTGACTCCGGGAAGTACCTTTTCAATTTTGGATACTGACTGACCAACCTCATTGGAACTGAGAAGCTTCCAGTCCCACTCTTCGTTCAGACTGTTCTTCAGGAGATTCTTCAGCTCTTTGAATTGCATAAAATACAGCTCCTGAAGTTCCTCGTCCTTGTGGCTTATCTCGATCCCGATAGAAGCGAACTCCTGCTCGGTTTTCATCCGAAAATAGATGTCTCGGATTCCCGTTTTATAATTGGGCCAATTCACTCGGAATCCAGAAGCACTCGGAACTGGTTTCATGTATTGCCCAAATTTGATCCAAAATGCTGTTCTGATAGCGGAGCTTTCTGCCTTTGAATACATCTATTTACTGATAGTCTTCCGGATAAAAAATAGTAACTGCAGAGTACTTTACCAAGCCTCCCAGTGCCGGATGATGCTTTTTAAGTGTGATTTTAACTTTTTCAGTTTCTGGGAAAGCTACTATAATATCCTGTACGATCAAATGTCCCAAATGCTCCAAAAGCTTCACTTTGACATCCATCCGTGATTTGATCAATTGATAAAGCTTAGCATAATCAACCGTGTCTTTCAGTGAATCTGACTCCATTGCAGTTTTGAAGTCAGTATCTAACTCCAAATCAACCCTGAAACGATTTCCGAGAATTGACTCCTCCGGATAGGCTCCATGGTAGGCATGAAACTCTATTCCTTCTAGCGTAACTTTTCCCATTAATCAAATTGGTCAAAGAATGATCCCGATTGATTTTTAGAATCTTCAGTTTTTTTGCTTGGCTCTTCCTGAGTTGGTCGTACGTCGATTTTTACTTTAGATTCAGGCAATTCCTCTTCTTCAGCTTCACCCTGTCTTTCCTCTTCAGAATCAACTTTAATCTCTTCTTCATCCGTTAAAACTTCCATTTCAGAATCGGGGGATTCGTCATGGATTTCAAGTTCGATCTCTTCCTCGATGGTTTCCATTTCCACATAAGGATCCTCTACGATTGCAGGCTCAGGTACATATTGTTCCTCAATCTCAGGAGCAGGATCCAGACTGGCAATATTGCCAAAAGTAAATGCTTGTGATCTACTCAGTTCCTCAATAGCCCGCTGATGAGCTTTGGCATCGATTCGGTTGAAATGAGCATCTGACAAATCAATCTGATTTAAGGCGTCCTGAGCTATTCGTTTTAGACTTTTAACCATTGCCTCCCGCTGCTCCGCCAAACCCTCATATGACCTTACTAACCCTTGCATACTCTCTCTAAGCTCTACGATAGTCTCCTTAGCTTTCAATTCTGCAGCATTGATCAAGGTTGCAGCATCCTGCTCTGCCCGTCTTTTTGCGTCAGACAGCAATTTATTAGCATTTGAAGTGGCATGCTCGGCAGTTTCATTTGCTTCTGAAATAATCAAATCAGCCGCTTCGTTTGCTTCTTCGATAATTGCGGCTCCTGTGTCTTCCGCCGTTTTGAGCGTGCGGAAAAGTGAATCCTCCACATCTTTCAATCGCTTCGCTTCAGCTTCTGTATGTTGGAGTTTAGTTTTGAGATCCATATTCTCTTTATGGAGCGCATCAACTACTTCACTGACTTCGTCTAAAAATAAGCTGACTTCTTTTTTCTCAAAACCTCTAAATCCAGTTTCGAATGATTTTTGCCGGATGGCAGTAGGTGTGATCTTCATGCGTTGTTTACTTGTATTTGCCAAATAGATATAGTGCGATCATCGGAAACGGAAATAATATTCCCATTATAAGTACTCCAGACCACTTTATTGATAGAGGTGCCATGTCCGGCATTTCTTGCTTTATCGATGACTTTTAGAAGCTTTCGTTCTGCCGTTTCCCAGATCTTAATGGATTTATCCATTGAACAGGTGACGAGCATATTTCCATTTTCATTGAAAGATAAATAATTAATAGCATACAAATGGGCTACAATGGACTCAACCAAGGTGAAATCGGTTGAATTCCAAAATTTCAAATTGACATCTCTTGACCCACTTGCTAGCAACGATTCATCCGGTGAATAACTCAAAGCGAAAACGGAATTTGTATGACCAACAAGGTTAGCGATGGGCTGAAAATCATTTGCCAAATCAAGAATCTTGATGCTGTGATCGCTCAGGCCTATGGCTAGATGCTTTTTGCCTATGGCTACAGCCATTACTCGAATACTTTTTGAACTGAGTTTGATGTGCTTTTTAATCGCGCGATGCTCAATATCGACCACAGTTAACACTCCGTCAGCTGCTCCGATGTAAGCCTCGTTCCCCACTATTTTGATTTCAAATATGGCTTGATCAGTTAATTTCAGAGACCAAATTTCCTTATTATCATTCAGGTCAATCACATGAATTCCCTCGAAATTATGACCGATAAACAACCAATTTCGAGCATGATCAACCTGAAGCGTATAAACTGAATTGGCGAGTTTTGCGATGAGTTTACCATCCTTGGGCAGGTCAAGATCCCATTCGACTACCATACCATCTCCCGCACCTGTATAAAAAAACCTGGGGTCACTCCCTTCTGTCAGGGCATAAATGCAATCATTATGTCCAGTGAGGGTTTGTAATTTATTTACTTCAATTTTTGCCATATATTGCTCTGAGAATCTATTGCCCTTTCGGCTGATGCAAACAAAAATAGAAAAAATTGATTCCTACTCGGCCTTGGCCATCAAGATAATTGAATCCCATGAAATCATTGATCTTGATTTTCTGAGTTTTAGGGAAAAATTGTCTTTTGCAAATATCTCACATGCCGAAAAGAGAAAAGAATGGGCAAGTTCGAGACTAGCCATTGCAGCTGCCTTAGAAACCCTGAAAATTTCCTACCCTGGATTTTTCAAGGATGAGCATGGCAAATCTCAATCCATGAACGGGAATGGATACGTTTCCCTGACGCATACCCTTGGATTCGCCGCAGCTATTTATCATCTGGAAAACCCCGTTGGAATAGACATGGATTTCATCCGAGAAAAAATCCTTCGAATTGGATCACGATTTCTTGATAAGCGTGAATTAGATTTTCTAGAAAAAGACCCCGTCCATTACACGATGGCATGGTCTGCCAAGGAATCTATTTTCAAATGCCAAGGAAAAAAAGGGATTTCCTTTCGGGAAAACATTCTTCTCGAACCTTTTAGTCCCGATGCTCAAATTATCATTGGAAAAATCCATGGAACGGACTTTGCAGACCATCAGTACAAAGTCAAAGCTGTGGTTGAGAATAATACCGTACTGACTTATACTGTTTGGTAATTATGAAAAAACTCACATTCTTATTTTCGTTCATATTCTTGTCTTTGACCAGTTTGGCACAATCCATCACAGACATTTCTCTGATCGATGCGGTAACTGGCGGAACTGTCCGGGTAGCTTCTAAAGCTGGTCCCAAAGGGTTAGTCATTATTTTTCATTCCTTGAATTGTCCTTTTGCCGGAATGTATCAACAACGAATAAAGGCACTCCGCGAAAACTTCCAAAACCAAGGGATGAACTTCATTCTCATCAATCCTGAATCCGATAATTCTCCAGCCGTACAAGCAGAACTTCGAAAATTTATTGATGACAGCGGGATCAATACCTCTTATTTGATCGATTCAAAGCAGGAATTGGTCAAACTCTTTCAAATTTCAAAAATTCCTGAAGCTATTATTTTGGCACCTGGAGCTACCGGACTTGAAGTGAAATACAAAGGTGCAATTGACAATAATCCCCAAGCAGAATCCAGCGTATCAGAGCGCTTTTTGGAGCGGGCGATCAATCAAGTGCTACGAGGAGAAACCACTACTCCATCTCAAGTAAGAGCAACGGGCTGCAACATTCGGACTTTCTAATCCTCCAAAATCCCAATGAGGCTACGGATCTCCTCCTGTTTGTCTATTTCTCCAAGCTTCTCAAAAGATTGGCCTAGATTTCGAAGCATCCGCTGAATAATTGCAAGATGAGAACAAGGCTCATAAAATTCCGGCTTGGGTTCTATTTTCAAATG
>JAFMBQ010000327.1 GCA_017858365.1 Algoriphagus sp.
ATAATTCTCAATCCAAATCTGAAGAATCGATATAAATTGAAAATCACATAGCGAAATAAAGTTCTAAGTTCGAAGGCCTGCCTACAGAAGGCAGGCTTGAATCAGCTAAATTTCTTTTGCATTTCTCAGCGAAATCTTGGAGAACCTATATGGTTGAAAGAAAAAAAAGCGGCCTAAGCCGCTTTTATCATCCTTCTGCGGCTGCTGCAGCCGCATGTAATTTTCCTAGTTCCTGATCAATGGTCCAAAGTCCGATTCCAGCCTCACCGATGATTTCGAAGAGCTCCAATGCTCTTCTCGACATGGTTTCTTCTTCTCGCTGCTCAGTCACATACCATTGCATAAAGCTGAAGGTGGCAAAGTCTTTTGCAGAAAATGCGTGATCGACAATATTGTTGATCGATTTGGTCACATTGATTTCGTGCTCAAGGATCAATTCGAAAACTTCTCTCAGGGAATTGAAATTATGTCTGATTCCTGTGATTTCAGGTTGAATAGCATGTCCTCCAGCTTCGTTGATGTACAGGAAAATCTTCATCATATGCATCCGCTCCTCATCTGCATGGGTGTAAAGATATTTTGAAGCATTCTCGTAGCCCATCATGTGGCACCAAGACGCCATTGAGAGATAATATGCGGAAGATTTACCCTCCATTTCTACCTGCTGGTTCAATAAATGTTCTGTATCCTCTAAAAGTGAACGCCGTAGCGTTACGATTTCTTTCTTAGTCATAGTCTTTGCAATTTCAGATTAAACCTTAAATATAAGGCTTATAGTTCCTGTCAATGCCCATTTCAACCAATTTGGAATTGATTTAATTAAGTTTTATCGAGAAAGTGGAGATGGGAACACTGCCAAACTTTCCTCGCCGTTTTCTGCTACCGATTGTACAGCAAAGAAATAATTGTCTTTCGAGTAGGGAAGGGTTAAGGTAGTTTCAGTGGTGAAAAACTTCCGTTCCCACATTCCTGAGGATGTTTCTCGCATCAGAATGTAGTATCCTTTCACCTTCCCGATTTTTGGAGCTTTCCAAAGCAAAATAGATTTATTTGTCAAGCCTCTGACATCAATCTGTACTTCCTCTGGAACTCCAGCGGAATTTGCTAATGAACTTAAGGAAGCTAGGTTAACAGCGGAGACTTTTCTTAAGTATTCAAAATCCATAAATTCAGGAAGGTCTCCATATTGGATTCCATTTTCTACCCTGACATTTTCATGCTGGTGGTAGAAATTTTCGTTCATTTCAGACATTCGAACAGCGGTAAAGCCATTTCTGGCAAAAGCAGTCTGATCGCCGCCTCTTAAGTATCTGTCGGCTCTATAAATCAACTTCACTTCAAACTGATCAACGTAGCGCTCGCCCACTTCTTTGATATATCGAGCAAGTTGCCGTGATCTGCTGTCATTTTCAGCATTGGTATACGCTCTAATTCTAGACATTTGCTCCGTTTCAAAAGCAGGAATAGTCTCAGAAAATACGCGCATTTTGAGATTATCTGAAATCAATGTTTCGGATGAATTGCTATTGCCAACGATATCATTATTTAAAACACCGGCTATGTTCCAGCCCATTTCTTTAGCCTTGTCAGCTAAGTAAGTTGCGCCCTTAAGCCCTTCTTCTTCACCTGTAAATGCGACAAAAAGGATCGTGGCAGAAAACTCTTTTTTGGATAAAATACGTGCAATTTCGATTACAGCTGCTGTTCCCGAGCCATCATCATTGGCTCCCGGAGCGATGCCATCTGCATCCATTACATCTTTATTTCTTGAATCCATATGACCAGAGATCACGAAAATCCGATCATCGTTTGGATTTGTGCCTTTCAAAGTGGCTATCACATTGGCAGCTGGTGAATCTTTGAGGATCCTTCGTGCATCTGCTGGAATGGTAAAATTTTCGATTTCGGCAGTCATCCTACCACCTGATTGCTTCGCAAATTCATTGAATTTTTTCAAAACATAATTCTGAGCTGCCGGCATTCCATTTTTCGCATCGGTATTTAAGGTATGGCGCGAAGTGAATGCAGCAAGAGTTCGGACGTAGTTTTCTAAGGAATCAGAAGAAACTTCCAATACCAGCTTCTCTAGTTCTGGATTTCTATGTGTAATAGTTTGGGAGAAAAGCGGTAAAGAAGCTACTGCAAGAAGAAGAGTAAGTATTTTTTTATACATCGTTGGGTATGATTTATTCGATTGGGTTAAATTTATCGGATATACTTATAAGCGTAATCAAATTTTACATGAATAACATTCAAAAACCCAAAGAAGGCGAATACCCCAATTATTTTAATAAATACCTCGAACTTAATTCTGATGAATCTTTCGAAGATCAGATTCTGATGCAAATTGAATCTTGTGTTAGCTTTTTTGAAGCGAAAGGAAAAGCTTGGGCTGATAAAGCATATGCAGAAGGCAAATGGACCCCGAAAGAAGTTTTGGGGCATATTATTGATACGGAGCGCATCATGACTTTCAGGGCACTTTGTTTTGCAAGAGGTGAGAAATCTCCTTTGCCTGGATTTGATCAAGATCCCTACGTGCTAAATGCAAAATTCGGGCAAGTCGCGACTGAGGATTTATTGGAGGATTTTAAAATTCAGCGACTTGCGCTACTTTCTTTGATCAAAACACTTCCTGAAGAGTCGCTGACTAATCTAGGGCAGGCAAGCGGAAATCCACTGAGTCCAAGAGCATTATTTTGGATCATTCCGGGTCACTTTGAACATCACATGACCATAATAAAAGAGCGCTACTAAAATGAAAATTGCAATAGTTACGGTGGATGCTTTTTCTGCCAAACCTTTTTCAGGAAACCCTGCAGGAGTATGCCTTCTGGAGAATTCACTTTCCAAATCACAAATGCAAGCCATCGCTATGGAAATGAATCTCTCAGAGACGGCTTTTGTGGAACGCACTGAAACTCCCGGAGTCTTTGGTTTGCGTTGGTTTACGCCCACTTTAGAGATAGATCTTTGTGGCCATGCGACTTTAGCTTCTTCCTTTTGGATGTTTGAGTCGGGTTGGGCTTCGGCCGATCAAACGATCCGATTTCAAACGTTGAGTGGGGAATTACGAGTAAGAAAAGACCAAGACTTTCTTGAAATGAATTTCCCTTTGATTCCTACGTATGAAGATCCCCATCCATTTTTTAAGGACAACTTTATGGATAAAAAAATTGTCCGTTCGGCACAGTTGAGGAAGAATTGGATCTTTGAACTTGAAACTGCCGAGGAGGTAGAAAGCTTGGTTCCTGATTTTGATTTGATCTCAAAGCACAGTGAGGAAGGGATAATTGTCACATCACCGGGAAGGAATTCTTTTGATATTTACAGTAGGTTTTTTGGACCTAATGTAGGTGTTCCGGAAGATCCAGTAACTGGGTTTGCACATTGCGCCCTGATGGATTATTGGAATAGGCATTCTGGAAAAACACAATTGAAAGCTTATCAAGCCAGCAAAAGAGGAGGGGAGCTGCACCTAGAAAAGCATGATGATCGAGTGATTATTAAAGGAAAAGCAATAAAAGTCTTAGAAGGAACTCTTGAATTCTAGAAGAAAATGGAAAATATAATTCCTAAGAGAAGGAGGCGTGTAAAAACTGCGTTCAAGTCATTCACTAACTATTGGTTAACCGATGCCAGTTTTGGGATTCTTCTGTTGTTGTTGATTTTCACGGTATTTGTGCTCCCAATCCTTATCGAATATGGGCAATTCCATTCCATCTTTGTCAATACCGTTTTCCTGTTTTTATTCTTTACAGGAATCTGGTCTTCTAAAAATAATGCGTTAATTCTTATTACATCTGCGCTTTTCTTCACCCAGCTGGGACTTCGAATTCTCAGATTCTCGGATTGGAATTTTGAATTTTACCTTTCAGAGCGAATTGTTGGAATCTTGAATATGGTGGTTTTTATTCTGCTGAATATCAAATTGTTGTTTCGAGATTCAGAGATTAATGTATACCGTATAATTGGAGCTATCAACGTGTATTTATTGGTGGCAATATTAGGTGCCTTTGTATTTGAGATTATTCATTTGATGACAGGTTCTAGTATATCTGGCAGTCCGGATTTGGTTGGACTGGACGAGGATTATGCTTACTATATTTATTTCAGTTTGGTTTCACTCACCACGGTTGGATTTGGAGATTTGTATCCAGTTCAAATCATGGCAAAGATGCTTTCTGTATTTCTGTCCACCATTGGAATTCTTTATCCTGCAGTCGTGATAGCCAAATTGGTCAGCGGGAGTCAAGGAAAAAATACCCCATGATTCCATTGGTGTAATATTTAGATCAGAATGAATTTCATCCTTTAGATTGAAATCATAAAAAGAACAATAACAATATGAAAAAATTTTACTTGCTCTTTGCAGCGACCTTATTTTCCCTAACCTTAGTTCAAGGACAGGTTGAGCGAAAAATTGAAGTTGAGTCAAAAGTCACCACAACTCATGAGACTACCATAAAAGGTAAAAAAGTTCCTTATAAGGCTACAGCAGGTACTCAACCAGTTTGGGATGAAAAAGGCGAACCAATCGCATCGCTTTTCTATACTTACTATGAGCGAACAGATATTAGCGATAAGACCACTCGACCATTGGTCATTTCCTTCAATGGTGGACCTGGATCTGCTTCGATTTGGATGCATTTGGCCTATACAGGTCCAGTGGTTCTGAAAATCGACGATGAAGGCTATCCTGTCCAGCCATATGGTACAAAATCAAATCCGCATTCAATTCTTGATGTGGCAGACATTGTCTACATCGATCCAGTGAATACGGGTTATTCTAGAATTACCAATCCTGAAACTCCGAGAACGACATTCTTTGGAATCAATCCGGATATTAAATACCTCGCAGACTGGGTAAACACCTTCGTGACTCGTCAGAATAGATGGGCTTCCCCAAAGTATTTGATAGGAGAGAGCTATGGGACGACACGAGTGGCTGGTTTAGTTTCTCAGCTTCAAAATTCTCATTGGATGTATTTCAATGGGGTAATATTAGTATCGCCTACAGATATGGGAATCGAGCGGGAAGGACCAGTGAAAATGGCAAACTACCTTCCGTACTTTACGGCGACAGCTTGGTATCATAAGCAGT
>JAFMBQ010000328.1 GCA_017858365.1 Algoriphagus sp.
TATTTGAACAGAAAAACTTGCTGTCCCTTCATCCATCAAAAAATATTTAGAAGGCCTTACAATTGAATTAAATAACAATGTAGAATCACTATCGTAATGACTTGCTAAAAAAAAGATCTTTTGGTTTGCAAACCTTAAACATAAATTAATAAAAAATTGATGCTTATGCGGGTTTCTAAATAAATCCTTAAAAGTCCAACTCTCAAAAATTATAACCTCTCCATAACCATTAGAATTACAAACCTTATCTATAAATTTATGATTATTAGAAACTTTTTCAATAATCAAAATCATACTTTTTTTCTCAATCTTAAAATGAGAAATGGCCGTGTCGACTTGAAACAATTGATGTTCAGCACCAATTAAAAATATGTACGTCATTGGTTTAGTGAAACATTTTTTTATTTTTTAAATTTCGATAATGATCCATATCTCTATACTTAAATATTTGAGCAGGATTACCCCCAACAATTGCTCCAGGAGGGACGTCCTTAACTACAACCGCTCCAGCTTGAACTATAGCTCCCTCACCTATTGTCACCTTCCCTAAAATAGTAACTCTATCGCCAAACCAGACATTGTCTTGAATTAAAACTGGCTTTTCGATATGAGTTTCATCGTACGGTATTTTCTTTCCTAGATCGTAATTATGTATACTTGTAATTATTAAACAGCCTGTACCTGAATGAAAATTATCTCCAAAAACAACCTTCCCAATTCCATTAATCATTAATCCATTGAAACTTGGATTTTTCCCTAAATAAGTGTTTTTAGATAATCTGGTAGATCCTCCAACAAATATTTCACCCTCATGTGAAGCTACTTGGGAAAGCACGATTCTTTGTCGTACTTTTCTAATAAATAAATTTCCTAATAATTTAATTCTACTTAACATATTCTACTTATTTAAATTGTTTTTATCCAAAAAATAAAACCACGGCATATGATAAACTCTACTTGAAAAAATAAAAAAAGTTATTGCTAATAATATCCAACTAAAACATGTAGTTAAAGCAGCACCTAAAATTCCAAAAGAAGGTATTAAAAAAATATTCATCGTAACATTAAGACAAGCAATAGCTATTCCTATAAATCCATTATACTTTGTCTTTTCGGCATAATATAAATACGGAGAAACAATTAAATATATTCCTTCAAAAACAAAACCAATAATTATTGGAATAGACAAATAAATATATTCATGAAACGACTGAGGCAAAATTAATTTCGCAAAAAAAGGAAATAATAAACATGATAAACCCCCTAGTAGTAAAAATGATATGATTAAAATATAACTTAATTTAACAATAAATACATTTACAGAATAGCTTTTTTTATTCAAATTTTCAAAAAGCCATGGCATCCAAGCTGCATTCATTGACATTCCTAAAATGCTTATTACAGATGACAACTGAAAAATTGCAGAATAATACCCTACACCTTCTATACCTAAAAAATGTTTTATAAAAAAACGATCCGATGAAAGAAATACATAAGCAGATAAAGAATATGTCAATGTAGGTAAGGAAAATATTAATGCCTTTTTAAAAAAATCAATTCTAAATATCAGGGTTAAATATTTTTTTGTTTTAAGTAAAACAATAGTACCAATAAATAATACAACAGCGTAAAAAACTCTACCATTGACTATCATTCCGAATGTAGGAGTTATTAAGCAAAAAATATAAATACTCAAAAATAAAAACAATGATTGTGTTATTAAAAAAGCACCGTATAACCATGGTTTCCTTTGCAATCTAAATAAAGTAGAAACCATCCCAAATAAACCAGCTATTGAAGCTGATATAACTGCCATTTGGACAAAGAATGGGGGTAAACCTAACAAATTTATAAGTGACTCAGGCAAAATAGATATTAATATAAAGAAAATCAAAGAAATCCCTAATATTGAATAAATCATTGTAGATAAATATTCTAACAGATTAAAATTATCAGAATAATAATGGCTTGATAAAGCGGCGTGTAAATTTAGTGTAACAATAGGAATCAATAACGACTCTATAACTATAAAAAATGAATATAGCCCAAAATCATCTACACTTAACATCCTAACAACAAAAGGTAATAATAAAAATGGTATTGCTTTATTTACTATATTTAATAAAGTATAAATAGAACTATCTGATAGAAAAGTTTTTAAATTTTCAGAAATTTTCATGAATCTATTTTAAATTAACATAATCATTTCTACATATATCCACATCAATGAATCGTGGGAAACCAACTTTAGGTGTAAATAAAAGTAAATAAATAATACAATCCCAAAAATTTGGAAAAAAAATAGACTCAATTAAAGAATACGCAAGAAAAGGAATAAAAAAGTAAAGCGGAAAATGAAATTTTGAATGTCTAAAAATCCTAAATAATAACACAACAAAAAATATAATGAACTGAAATAAACCATATCTATTCCACATATCTAAGAAAACATTGTAGGTATAACGTATATTTCCAGTTGAACCTTCAGCAAAAATAAATTTTTGATCAAAACCAAAGAAAAACCTAGATAAATTCATATTGTGAAAAAAAGACTTTTGAGCATCTCCCCTGATATCTAAACTAAGTGCTTCAAAACCATTCAAATTTCCTAGAACTTGAATAAATTCGTTTATAGCAAGATAGTTTACAAAAAAAAGGATTACTAAAAAATTTAAAAAACTAACATTACTTATAATACTTCTCTTTTTGGAATATTCAAATACTGCTAAGAAAAAGATAATTATAGAAACAAGCAAACCTATTCTACTCTGTTGAATTACAACGAGTCCCAAATTGATTGTAGCAAAGATTAATATTTTCTTATTGTTAGTTTCTAAGTAAAACCTATTCATTATCATATAAGAATATAAAGTTATGTTTAATGCCATAGGTATCGAATTAGATGACGAATTGTCAAATACAATTGCATCTTCGTCAAAACCAGGCCTATAAAATAAATCTGGCAGGACACTAAAATAAACAAAATAATAATAGATATACAATACAATAAGAAAATAGTCAAATATTCTCAAATCAATCTCTTTCTTAAATAGAAAACAATATCCAAGGAAGGCCACAATAGGTCCTATCAAATTGAAAAAATTAAACGCACCATGAAAGAATAAATTTATTATCCCAAAGTATAAAAAACTTATTGTAAAAAAAAATGGTTTAGTAAACATTTTCTCTTTAAAATATTTCCTAAGCCATAACCCTATTAGAAAATACAAAATTGGAAGTATAATATAATAATAAGTTAAAAAATCTGATGATATAACTGATATTATAATGGGAGGAGATATAAATAACAACAAGAAAATTATTGAATTTATTAATTTTTCATTGGTCATACCTAATACCCCCCTATTTCTTCGTAAATGCTTATAGCTTTTATTTGTTCACCAATGGAAATTAAATTCAAAAAATCGGGTTTTAAAAAAGCTTGCGTTTGCATAAATAAACCAGGCTTAAAGGCTATGTCTGATTGATCATCTATTAAAACTTCAATTATATTAAAGGCGCCTTTTTTTTGTTCAAAAAGCTTTTCCCTTGGTTTCAAATAAAATCTTCTTTTATTTTTCATATTTTAATTAACCAGCTACCCAAGTTTACTTAATAATTAAATAAATAGCCTGTATTACTATATTCAGAGGTTCATATGTAACAGTATATACTTTCTTAGGATCCCCTCCCAGATTAAAAGCTATAAAGGAATTTTATAAACTATCTTTTTAACTTTATTAGATTCAATAACTTTCCCACCAGTAACATGAACTTCTCCGGGGAATAACAACAAAAAATAACCCGAGTTCAAAATTATGGTTTCATTTACTTCACCTTCAAATAACTGGTAATCATTTTCCTCATCATATTTCATAGTGGGGTTTAGATTATCAAAACTATTAATTCCAATTAATTCACTCCCCTCCACTACAAAATGGATGTCAATAAACTTATGGTGATTTTCAAATTTTGTTAAATCGAAATCCTTTGTTTGGTATTCAAGGTGTATAGCTTTTAAAGGTAGTTTCAAATCCATTGGATAATCTCCATAAAGACTTATAGTTTTTTTGAATTTTTCAAATTTACTATTAATTGAATATCTGTCTATGTTTTCTAACTTATCCTTTATCATTATTTATAATTTTTATTTTTTATTAATAAAATTTTCTCCCTGTTTTCAGAATAGAATTTATTAATTTTGAGTGTGATTTCTTCTGGGAGGGCAGCCTGATGTCTCATACTATGAATTTCAGTAAGTTCAGGGTTTTCATTAATAATTTTCATAACTAATGTAAGACTGGGTATCTCATTAGGAGTGAAAAAATTATATATAGCTTGAATAAACCTATAATCTTCATAATAATCTGTTGTAATTCTAAGATCTGGTTTAGTTAAAAAATTATCTATTTCAATTTCTTTAACTTTAAAAATTTCAGGTCTATTCATTAGAGGACCCCATATTTCCGTATCTATTTCTTCCTTTATCTCACATACTACTTTTAAAGCTTCAGGCCGGATTCCATAAACTGCACAACCAATAGGTAGTCCTTTAATATGTATAAAGTCATATTTTTCATGCTTAGCCAAATTGACTACTAAATTTGCATGATAGATACTAAATAAAGGGTTTTCTCCAGTTATATTTATAATATAATCCAAATCAAAAAAGGTTGCCGCATCAGATAGTCTTTGTAAAACATCTTCTTCATTTCCTAAATAATAATAAATATCATTTTTTAATGCAACATCTACAAGAGGCTTATCCTGGGGATTGGTAGATGTACATAAAATAATCTCATCTATATTAGATACTAATTTACATCGTTCTACAACCCTTTCAATTACTGACTTACCATTTAAATCCAGTAGTAGTTTTAAGGGCAGACGTGATGACTTCAATCTTGCCGTAATTAAAAATCCTATTTTCATTTGTTATTAAAAAATTGATTAGTTTCTGCTATATTAAATTTATACTCAACTTTCGAATAACTTATAATTTCATCCTTATCTATATCGTTTATTGACTTTGATCCAATTAATAATTCGATATCGTTTTGGGATAAATAAGAACTTTCAGAAGTTCTCTTATATGCTAAATCTT
>JAFMBQ010000329.1 GCA_017858365.1 Algoriphagus sp.
TTTATATCTTTAAAATCGCAGCATAACTAGTCCAACTTTTAAGCGGAAAGAGCACTTTCCCTTTTAGGTATGAATAGATTAATGTTTTGTTTTCAGAACTTATTATCCCGATCAAATATATCGGAAGAAAATAGATCACAGATTGAATAACTCCATATGCTGAATTTCCGACTGGCCTGTGAATCAAAGTTGAAATTAGTAAAAGTGGGAAAATGATAAATAATTTAGCGTTTAGTTTCAATCTGATAAACGAAATAAATATTGGCGACATCAAGAAAATTAGCATCACGAATGGGACATACCAATATGAATATATTCCGAATCCTGTAAAATAATATTTAAGGAATGGTATAATATAAAGATTTACAATGCCATCCCCTATTGGCCGAAAGTACGGCTGAATATTATTTCCAAAAAAAATATAAAATATCACTTGAGGGAATGACATTATTAGGTAAGGATATAAAACAAATTTGACTTTTTTATGCGTGAATTTATAAAAATTGAAATTTTTATAAAAAACATGATAGAACAGGAACCCTGATATAAAAACAAAAAAGGAACTCCCTCCCATTAATATACTGACTAGGATATTGACAAAATCAGAAGAGAAACTAAAATCTGAGATAAAGAAACAATGGCCGGCGACTATGAATATAATTGCAGTTGCGCGGAAGTAGTTCACAAAATTCAAATACATTGGGAAAATCAGCTAGGGTTTTTAATAATATTTTGTTATTCTAAATCTTACTTTCTGCTAGCTGAAATTAAAATTTGAACACATCTCCTGTACTTCCTTAAAATCCTGATATCCGCAAACGATCGCTTCAAATTCCTCCAATTTCCCGATGTGTTTTATTGCTAATGGATTTCCAAAATGGAATAAAATGCAGTTTTTAGATTTAACTAATTTATGAATTTCCGCAAGGGTTGACTCATCCATTCCAAACTTATTCAAGGGTTTGTGTGACGGAACAAAAACTGATATCAATACTTTCTCAGCATTTTCCACAGAAATTAAACCGAGATCTTTTCTGAATTTTTCATTTGTTTTTTTAGCGAAGATTGTTTCTTCTGATGCGAAAAAGGCCCTATGAGCATACAGATTCGATTCTGCTAATTTCTTGATTTCATTAATATCGATATTTCCCGAAAGTAGTTTAATGTACTTTCCAGCAAGCTTCGTCTGAAAAGTAGAGTGGTCTGCCCAATCGAATACTGGGACTTCAATAGGCTTAAAATCGAATACTCCCAACTTTTCCTTGAGCTTTTGAATTTTTTCGAAAACCAGATTAACTTCTTCCTCAGAGGCTTTTTCAGTGATTAGTGCTATGCCTTCCCTGACATGGTCCGAGAAACATAGCAGGTCATTTCCCGCTTTGAATGCCTCCAATTCCAATTGTCCAGGCTCTGGAAAGTGCTTTGCCACAGCTTTCATATTTAGTGCATCAGAGATGACTAAGCCTTCGAAACCCATCTCTCCTTTCAATAGATCGGTGATGATTTCCCGACTTATGCTAGCTGCGATTTCTTTGCCACCGGTCAGCGTAGGTACCGCCAAATGACCAACCATTATCATCTCGACACCATTATCGATTCCATGCTGAAATGGAAGGAGTTCTTCGGCTTGAAGCTGAGCTTTTGTTTTGTTAAGAACCGGCAATCCCAGATGAGAATCCAAATGCGTATCTCCATGTCCTGGGAAATGCTTTAGACAAGCCCCAATGCCCGCTTTTATCATTCCATTGTAATTGGCAAGGGCGAGTTTGGCTACCTTCTCGGGATCTGTTCCAAAGGAGCGGTAACCGATTACAGGATTGTCAGGATTAGTATTTACATCAGCACAGGGAGCAAGATTCAGATGGATACCTGCTTTCTTCATGTCCAGACCCATCCGATAGCCGACTTCTTCCACCAGATTCTCTGCGTCATTTTGAATGGATCCAAGAGAAATGGCAAATGGATATTGAGGTGTTTTTTCGATTCGCATCGCCAAACCGTATTCTCCATCGATGCTGATCAAAAGCGGGATTTTAGATGCCGCCTGATAGCGATTGATTAATCCAATCATTTTTTCCAACGTACCGCTAACGTCTAATACTTCTGCCCGCTTTTCAAAATTGGCAGCTGCTGAATGACGACTGTGAAAAAAAGTCAATCCTCCGATTCCTTCTTCTCTAATCAAATTTTCAAGAGCCTGATAATTCTCTTCCGTATCATGCACAAAAGCTGCTGGAAGAAATAATTGAGCTGTTTTTTGCTTTGTCGTTAGGGGAAATAAAGGGTTGTAAAGTGGCAAGTTTGGAAGGTTTTAAAGGTTATTAGTTTGGTTCAAGGTTTTTTTTTCCTTTCGATTTTTGGTCTCAATAATTTTAAGGTTTTAAGTAATTACCACGTCTCTAATTTCCGGAATTTCGTATTTCGTCATTCGTAAATCTTCATTTGGTTATCTTCTTCCCAAAATCCCTGGGATACTTCACACTTGCAGCTATCGCCAAGGCGGGAATCATCGCAATTCCTACCCAAACGAAAAACCAGGTGTAGCCTAGCCATTCTTGAATGTAACCCGAAAGCATTCCCGGAAACATCATCCCCATGGCCATAAAGCCTGTTGCAATCGCATAATGAGAGGTTTTATATAGACCTTCGGCTAGGTAGATCAAAAATACCATATAAGCCGCAAATCCGAAACCATACCCAAGCTGCTCGATGATGACTACTCCACCCGTGAATAGTAAGTTGTCAGGTTGGAAATAAGCCAATGCGATGTAGAGCAAATTTGGAAGGTTTAGTGATAGTGCCATTGGGATCATCCACTTGCCTAATCCATCTCTCGAGATGGCAATCCCGCCTAAGATTCCTCCCAGAAGTAAAGCAATGACTCCCACAATACCATAAATTAAACCGTAGTCTGAAGTACTAATAGCGAGTCCTCCATCTACTTTTTCATCCAAAATAAATGGAGAGGCCATCTTCACCAATTGTGATTCTCCAAGTCGATAGATCAGCACAAAAGTCAGAGACAGTAGGATATTTTTCTTAGTAAAAAAGGTCTCAAATACCTTTAAGAAATTGGCTCGCTCTTCAGCTTTGTTCCGCTTTTCAGTGGGAATATCCTCGTTTTCTTCCACCACTGGCGTGGTGAAATAATTGACGGCTGTGAGAATTAACATCATCCCCGCCACAATGATCATCGTCCAAGACCATGCCTGGGTGTTATCGCCAAGAGACGTTTCCAAAGATCCTGCGATGATGACAATCAAGCCCTGTCCTGTGATCATCCCGATCCGATAAAATGTGCCGCGAAGTCCTACGAAGAAACTTTGCTGCTCAGGCTTCAAAGCGATCAGATACATGCCGTCTGAGGCAATGTCATTGGTAGCAGAAGCAAAAGCTCCCATCCAGAAAAAGGCCAACGTCAAGAAAAAGAAATTACTTGCAGGCGTGGTTAATCCAGCCCCTAAGAAAACCAAAGCAAGGATAAACTGCATGCTGAGAAACCATTTGCGCTTTGTCCCTATCAAGTCGATAATTGGGCTCCAGATCGGTTTGATCACCCAAGGTAAATACAGTAAACTGGTATAAAGGCCAATGTCTGCATTGGAGACGCCCAGCTTTTTGTACATCACTACAGAGACTACGATGATGACTATATATGGAATGCCTTCGGTAAGGTAAAGTGAGGGAACCCAAAGCCATGGAGTTTTTACGGGTTTTTGGGTCATGATTTGCGGATTAGATTTTCGTAGATGCTTACTTCGGAGCCTTCGATGATTTTTGCACCTACAGCTTTTTCATAGAACTTTGCTGGTCCCACACCGCCAATAATCGCATAGGCATAACCCATTTCACGAAGGGATTCCAGGGATTTGATCAGCAGGATTTTCCCGATTCCTTTTCCTCGCTCAGACTCAAGGGTTCCTGTCGGTCCAAAGAAATTTCGAGCGGTGGATTCATAGCAGGCAAAGCCTAAAATCTCATTTCCTCTTTGTGCTAGCCATACTGAAACTGGCTGCCTGCTAAAAGAAACCTCGACTTCCGATTTCCAATAAGCTCCAAATTGCTCCATAACCCATTCGGACACCAAATGCTTCTCCGGTGCGATGGCACGTCGAAAGATAATTTTCTCTTTTTTCAAGAGTTGGGCTTCCTTTTCTGAGCAATCCGGAAGTCCGATAAGTCGAACGAGCATATCTTTCATGGCAGGGAGATTAAGGGATTTGGTAAACTTGAGTTTGGACGATTCTACCAAAGTGGTCGATCCAACGAACAGAAATGTACCGGGTATTTAAGCTGGAAACTTCTAGCGTTCGCGCCCGGCTTCCACCAACCCAGACCGGATGAATTTTGGCATCAGCTAACTGGTTAAGTTCATTTGCGCCTTGAATCATTCCGTAGCGGATAGCCGGATCAAGTGGTTTTTCTAAGTTGATTTGCGTGACTTGGTCATTGGCTTTTACTTCCAAAACCTTAGGGATATCGATAATCGATGGGGTTTTTGGTTGGAAGGCAGGAGGCAAAGTAGGCTCGTTATAAAGTTCTGATTTCAAGAGCTGCGCCACATCCTTATTTTTCATCATCATGGATTTTGCTGAGAAAAAAGCGTTGCCTTGAATCTGTTGAAGTGTACGCGTGTAGGAAATCTGGGTGTTTATTTCTCTTGGGTTTTCCCATGCTTTATCCGAATCTTCTCGGATTTTATAAGGTCCATTTCCCACATAGACGTTGGTGCGATTGGCATTATTGGACCACCAATCATTTAGCTTTCGATGTGAGGCTAGTGGATGCTCCATGCTCCAGTAGATTTGTGGAATCAGGTAATCAATCCAGCCGTTTTTCATCCAAAGGATCACATCTGCATAGAGATCATCGTAATTGGTCTGGCCGGCACGGGTAGGAGAGCCTTTTGGGTCTTTGTCTTGATTTCTCCAAACCCCAAAAGGTGAAATACCGAATTGCACCCAAGGTTTACTCGACTTGATCGTCTGATTAAGTGCGAAAATCAATTCGTTGACATTCTGTCTTCGCCAGTCATCTTGGCTTTGCCCAGGCTTTTTGTATTTGTCGTAGGTGGCTTTGTCAGGAAATACCGTTTTGGACACT
>JAFMBQ010000330.1 GCA_017858365.1 Algoriphagus sp.
TGAAAAGAAAGAGATGGAATCCCAATTTCCTCCAGTACTGACATATGATGTACTGATTCAGTTTTTAGTCACCTTGGCCGTTGGAGAAGGTTTTGATCGGGACCAGGCTTATCAAGTAGCGAAGCGAACCCGAACTTTTTCCCAACTCAGCGAAGAAGAGATGGATTGGATGATTGACTTTATCACCAAAGGTGGAAACTCGCTAGGAAGCTATGAGGACTTTCTGAAGGTCAGTTTACAAGAAGATGGATTATTTCGGGTGACCAATAAACGCATTGCAATGAAGCATCGCTTGTCTATGGGGACGATTGTTTCTGATGTAATGCTCAAAGTGCGCTTCAAAAATGGAGCATACCTTGGAACTGTCGAGGAGTACTTCATCTCAAAAATGAAAATTGGGGATCGATTCTTCTTTGCTGGGAGAAGTTTAGAACTGATTCTTGTAAAAGAAATGACTGCGTACGTTAAAGTCTCCGAAAAGAAGACCAAGAATGTAGTAAGCTGGATGGGTACCCGAATGTCTCTTTCCTCTAAACTAGCAGAGAAAATCCGAGAACTATTGGAGAATTATAACAAAGGAATTGTAGAGTCAGAAGAGATTAGGCGTGTTTTGCCGATTTTGGACCTTCAGGCTAGACTATCGATTGTACCAAATCGAGATACATTTTTGATTGAGTCCCATCGCTCTTCAGAGGGCTATCATATTTTCTTTTATCCATTTGAGGGATTGATGATACATGAATTGATGAGTGCATTAATTGCTTATCGGATTAGTGTGAGCTATCCGGCATCCTTAAATATGGCGATGAATGATTATGGTTTCGAAATCCTCTCAGACAGTCCAATTCCTATTGAGGAATTGCTCGAGGAAGATCTCTTTTCGATGAAAAATTTAAAGGAAGATTTGTTGCACTGTGTGAATGAAAGTGAGATGACTCGGCGAAAATTCAGGGAGATTGCGAGTATTTCCGGTTTGGTTTTTCAAGGCTATCCAGGGAAACCTACCACTTTCAAACATATTCAAGCCAATTCAGGCCTCTTGTACCAGGTTTTTAACACGTATGACCCAGACAGCCTTTTGCTCAAGCAAGCACATCAGGAAGCTTTAAATACCCAAATGGGGCAGGATAAATTTATCCAGGCAATGGAAAAGCTAAACAAGCAGAAAATAGTGATCAAGCATCCAGTTCAGTTTACCCCATTTTCATTCCCGATTATGGTGGATCGATTGAATCGCACGTCCATCTCATCCGAAAGTATCGAAGATCGAGTCGCTAAAATCCAGGCACAATTCGCGATTCAGGATTAGCCTGCTTTCTAGCGATTAATTTCTAAATAATTAGCTGGACGAATACTGTCAGTTCGATCATACAAGTAATTCCATTGAGTCATGTATTCATCCGCTGGAAGGAATTTATCCTTCCTTTCGGATAGTTTTTTCATGAGGATAGTTTCCATTGAGCTTTCTAGCGTCGTAAAATCTGACTTTCCCACCAAATTATCCATCTGATATGGATCATTTTCATTGTCATACAAAAGCCAAGGTCCTTTGAGGTCTTTGACGTAGGTGTATCGATTGGTTCGGATTCCTCGAAACTCCCGACCTCCGTTTTTGAATTGCCACTCGTGAAATGGAACTGGAAGCATGATCAGTGCGGCATCATTATCAAGATCATTTCCTTGAATGAGATTCCTAGAAAAGTCTTTTCCTTCCACAGTTTCAGGAATGGAAAGTCCACTTAATCCCAAAAGCGTAGGCAAAATATCGGGCGTATTGATTGGGTTTTTGATGCGACGGGAATCTGTGCCAAACTTACGTGGATAGCGAATCAACATCGGAACCTTGATGGACTCATCGTAAGGCCGCTGCTTTTTCAATGCCCCTTTTGAAAGCAACATATCGCCATGCTCTGAGGTGAATACAAAAATCGTATTCTCGGCCAAACCAGCTTTTTCTAATTCATCCAAAAGTTTACCTAAAGCCGTATCCAAAGCCGTGATATGGGCATAATAGTTCGCAATTACACGCTTCGCACTATCCTGCAAAGCAAGCGGGACGTTTGGCCGAAGTTTTATGGTATTCCAATCATACAAGTCCTTATATTCTTGTGGAGCCGTTGGATAAGGGTCATGCGGAGGACCCCAAGACATGACCAAAGCAAACGAATTTTCCTTATTTTTTTGGATAAAACTGATGGCACTATCCGTTTGAGCAAAAGCATCATAACCTTCCCAAACCTGCTTTTGATCATTTTCGTCGAAGTAATAGGAATTATTATAATCATGGGTAACCTCTCGAACTTTCCAGTAGTCAAAGCCCTGTCTGCGCCCTACAGGCACAGGTTTGTCCCGACCACTGAAGGAATCTTCGCCTCGCTGATGTCCATTAAGATGCCATTTGCCTATATATCCGGTTTGATAGCCAGCCTCTTTATAGATTTTCCCTAGCGTAGTTGCCGCAGGATCAAGCGGCTTATCATTGTAAAAAATACCATGAGTCAGCGGATATTGTCCCGTCAGGAAACTTGCACGCCAAGGCGCACAGACTGCCATGACTGTGACCGCATTTTCGAAGATTAAACTTTCAGCAGCGAGTTTATCTAGATTTGGGGTAATCACATCTGGATTCCCCATGTAACCCACAGCCTCAAATCGCCATTGGTCTGCAAGAATAAAAACTAAATTTGGCTTTTGCTCATCAGATTTGTCTGCTGGATTCTTAACTCCAGAGCAGCTAAGACAAAGAAAGATGAGCGCTATTTTTTCAAGGTTTTTCATTTTCGAACGAATTGTAAGACACCACTTACTAGTTCGATCGAAAAATGAGGAAGATCATACTGCTCCATCCTGTGCCTGCTAGGATAATGGTTTAATTAGCTCTCCAAAAGAATGGCGTGAAAAGAATTAGAATCGTGAATAATTCCAATCTACCTAGGAGCATGATGAAGGAAAGGAAGATCTTGGCCCCAGGAGAAAAGAAAGCAAAGTTATTCACCGGTCCTACTAAGCCTATTCCTGGACCTACATTTCCTAGCGAAGTTGCCACAGCCCCAAAAGAGGTCAACAAATCATATCCCATAATCGAGAGCACCCCAGCCCCAAGCACGAATATGAGCAAGTAGATCAAAAGAAAATTCATGATGTGAGTAATGATTCTACCTGTAACACGATCTCCATTGATCATCAATGGAACTATTGCTCGAGGATGAACTAATCGCTTAAACTCCAACCAGGAGTTTTTGATGAAAGTAAGGTGTCTAACAAATTTGATTCCACCAGCTGTAGAACCCGCAGATCCACCTATAAACAATAACATGAAGAAAAAGAAAGTAACCCCCTCGTTGTAAGTAGTATAATCATCAGAAACAAAGCCTGTCGTAGTCACTAATGAGACCACCTGAAATAGCGAATTTCGGAATGCCAATTCACTGGAAGCTCCACCTCTGGCGAATATTGGGAAGTATAAGATTACTGCGATTGCTATCAGCGAAAAAGCATAAGTCTTGAATTCATCACTTCGAAGAACCCGCTTGAATTTACCCACCAAACCAAAGTAAATCACCGTAAAGTTGGTTCCTGCCAAAAACATAAAAAAGATAGCTGTATATTGGATAAAGGCCGAATCGTAATAGGCCATGCTACTATTTTTAGTAGAGAAACCACCAGTAGCCAAAGTCGTCAAGGCATGATTGATCGCATCAAAAAAGGTCATTCCTCCAGCCCAATACATTAGCATGGCGGCAAGAGTGAGACCCACATATACATACCATAGTCGCTTTGCTGTCTCTGAAATGCGTGGGTGAACTTTATCAGAGGTAGGACCAGGGGATTCAGCTACAAAGAGCTCAATTCCACCTATTCCTAAAAGTGGGAAAATAGCCACCGTAAGTACGATTATTCCCAATCCTCCGATCCATTGGGTCATGCTTCTCCAGAATAACAATCCTTTTGGCATGGCCTCAATATCAGTCAAAATAGAAGCTCCAGTAGTGGTAAGACCAGACATGGTCTCAAAAAGCGCATCTGCAAAACCGGTGATTTCATTACTCAGGATATAGGGGAGCATTCCACATCCAGCCATTACAAGCCAGCTGATCGCTACAATCAAATACCCTTCTCGCTTTCTGATGTTTTGATCTTGCTTAGAAAAAGACAAAAACAAGATTACACCGAAAATCATCGCAATGACCGAAGAGGTCAAGACTGGCCAAGGATCTTCATCGTAGTATAAAGAAAAACCAATGCCAGGTAGCATCAAAAGTGCAATAAGCACTAATAGGGCTCCCATGATTTTTGCGATCGCTTTAAAATGGATCATGCCTTAGTGAAAGATTTTTTCCAATGCATACTTTGCCTCAGGAAGTGCAAACACAATAGCTTTATCATCCATTGCAAGCTGAAAATTACCATCTGGAATCAAAACTTCTTCTCCTCGAATGACTCCTGCAATAATCGCTGAATCAGGAAAATGAAGATCCTTTAATTGATTTTTAATTACACGGTTATTCTTGCAAATCGAGTATTGGATAAATTCCGCATCTACTCCATATATTCCAGATACTGCCTCCACGCTTCCCTTTTTCAGATAACGGGAAATTTCATTCGCAGCTACCAGCTTTTTATTAATCAAGGAATCCACTCCAATACTATGTGAAATATGGATGTACTCACGTGTATCTACATGCGCTATCGTCTTATATACGCCATGGTTTTTGGCAGAAAGACTGACGATAATATTCGTCTCGGAAGATTCAGTCAAAGCAATAAATGCATCCATCTGCTCCAAGCCCTCTTCAATAAGCAATTCAATATTTTTATAATCACCGTTGATGACCAAAGAGTTTTTCAGATTTTCTGCAAGCCACTTACAGCGCTCCTTGTCTTTATTGACTAGGGTCACTCGGTATTTGTCCTCCAATCTAAGTGCAGTGGATAAAGCCATATCATCACCACCGATGATCATGATATTTTTGACCGTTACTTTCTTTTGACCAAGTACCTCAAGAATATTTTCTGTGTTTTTTTTGATGGAGACAAAGAATACATGATCCATGTTTCGGATGATGGTACTCCCTCTTGGGATAATTGTC
>JAFMBQ010000331.1 GCA_017858365.1 Algoriphagus sp.
TTTTGCGCAGCCTGGATCAAGCCAAGCATCGTAGTGCCACTTTGGCTGGTGCCGCTGATATCCCGGAGTTTTTCCTGAGAAAATTCTGCCCCGTAAAATCTGGAAATCGTGCAGAGGCAAGCCAGACCACAGGCGTACTCCCCCAGTTGAGCTACGTGATACTTTTTAAGTTTATTTGGAGAATAGGTCATAGCTCAGGTTCGTTATGATTTTGTAGCTGCTCAAGTAGCAGATCTACTTTCACAGGACCAGTATAATCCGACACAAGGCTTCCCGAACCATCATAGATAAATAAAGCCGGCACACCTTTTACTCCATAATATCCAGCCACCTCCATCTCCGAGTCGATAAGAAAATGAACTGATTCACGGTCGGAAATTCCCAGTTCATGGATAAAGTCCATTACCTCTTCAAGCGGCTGTACGGTCACAAAAACTAAGGCATGGGAATCAAATTCGACGATTCGTTTGGCAATGGAATTCAGCTCCATCTGGCATATTTCACAGGTTGAGTTGAAATACACCAAGAGCGATGACTTATTTCCTACCAGTAAGTTCAAATTCACCGATTGCCCGTCTAAGTCAAGTAAGTCCAAATCAGGCAATCGGATGATTTGAGATTGGATAAGTTCTTTATTGGCTTCTTTTTGTTGGAAAGAAAAACCCAGGTAAATCAGGGAGGAAAGTAGTGCTAGAGATAGGAATATTAGAAGTAGTTTGCGCATGGTTGAAAAAGTTTTAGGTGAAATTGAGCGTAAGAAAAAGAATCAGAACCAACCAAAACACCAAGGCGAATGAATAAGAGCCGAGAGCGACTTTAGCACTTCGCCCAAAGTCAAACTCAAATTCCTTAAAGAAAAAGAATACCAGAAGAAAGCAGTAGCCCAACTCAAAAATATTAACCAGCTGAAGCGGATAGATAAAGAGGGGATTCAGTTCGCTTAATTCAAACAAATTCAGAATAGATAAGGGGTAAAAAAGCGAAAACTCTTCATAGGAAAAGTCGCCTGCTGCTACTACAATCACTTTGACCAAGCCTGCAATAACCAAGATGCTCTCTGCGAAAACTGCTACTTTGAAAAGTCCGATCAGCTTGACCCCCTGATGTAGATTGGCAAAAAACAATCCTACATACAACACCAAAGCGATAATCCAACACTTAATAACAAGGATCAGAAAAGTGAATAATCCACTAAACTTATTCCAGTAGCGCATATCCTCCAAGGTGTCTAAAAGGACATTTTCAGGAATTTCGATTTCCGTTTGCTTGGCCAGCGCATTTAAAAACATCCCCTCTACATCAAGCAATAGATAGGTCACTAGGAATAGCCCCAGAGAATATAAGGCGAGAAGTAAAAATGATTTCATTTAGGACCTGCTAAGGGATATGTAAAAAACTCTTAGTAAGAACTAACCAATTGAGTAAATTTCCTAATATCTCAAAATCAGATCAATATACCGATAGAAAGAATAACTTAATTCTACGGAATATAATTCTGAATGCCCCCCCCCCAATTACTTAGTACTCAAAAGAATCAACTGAAAACCGACTTAATGATTAGGATTAATTTTTTTTAGGAGATTAAAAAACAATTATGATTAAATAGTTCTGGTGAATAAATCCTTTTATCCAGCTCTTTGAGAGTTAAAATCTTATAGTTCGATTTCAGGGACTAAGGATTAGTGTGATCGAATTAGAGATCCTATGATAACAGTTAAGGATTGTTGCCATTACTTTCGAAACCTGAATAACCCTCAATAAAATATCATCGAGTTCAAACTTGATGTCTTAAATAATTGTGCGTCCATTTAAATTTATTATACGAACGATGAATAAAAAACTCACGCTATCGCTAAATGAAGAAGTTATAGAAAAAGCTAAAATCTATGCTGAAAACACCGGAAATAGCCTTTCTGGATTGGTAGAAGACTATTTTGAGAAACTAATCAGTCCGTCTCCTATTCCTGATAGCTCAGATCGACTTCTAGCCATTTCTGGAAAAATCAAACTGCCTAAGGATTTTGATGCCAATCGAGCTCGCAGAACAGCAGTTGAAGAAAAGCATTTAAAATGAAGGTTTTTCTTGACACAAGTATTTTAGTCGATTTTTTGACCGATCGCCCTCCATTCACATCGGAGGCTTTGGAAATCTTTTCCTTGAGTGAGAAAGGCAAAGTCATGCTTCACACTTAAACACATTCGATAGCCACCACTCATTATATTCTAAAGAAGTATGTTGATGAAAAACAGCTAAGAAATTTACTTCCTGAGCTTTCAGATCGAATGACCATCCTGGATATTACCCACACCATTCTAAAATCCTTCTTGAAATCTGCACATAAAGATTTTGAAGATGCGATTCAAATGATCACTGTGGAGTCCGCAGGTGAAATAGACTTTATACTTACCCGAAATCTGAAAGATTTCAAGACCTCAGTCATCCCAGCAGTATCCATCCGGAAATTTTTAGCTGTCTCGAAGTCAAACTAAAAATAAACACCCTAACCCCTCCCGAACTATCGGGATAAGGGGATTAGATTCGTTTACTAATAAGGATACAAGCTCTTCGAGTACTGATAGTGATCGGCTTAATCTCAAAGGGCTATACGAAGATTTGAAATCTTCTTGTTCAAAAAATAAGATTCAGTTTTCAGGGATTATAAATCCCAAGATCAAGGTTCAGGATTGCAAATCCTGAACAGCGGACTTACCCGAAATCTTAAAGATTTCAAGACCTCGACCATCCCAGCAGTTTCCATTCGAGAATTTTTAGCTGTCTTGAAATCAGTCTAAAAGCGCAATAACCTCTCACAACCCAATTAAAAGAAAAGCCCTCAATCGTTTCAATTGAGGGCTTTTACATCATAAAACCTTCGAGGAGATCCTTCCTCCTTCGTCGTCAGGATAACACCTCAAAGGTTAGTCTTTCTTCTTCGGTGCCAAGAAAGGAATCTTCTGATCAATCATTGCTTGCTGCAAGGCTTCGGCAGATTTCATTACTGATTCAGTTTCGTTCATCAGTGTTTCATATTTCTTAAGCATATCCGCTGCATAGGCTTTTTGGCCATCAGTGACCGGAGGTTCCTGATTGGCAATGGTGCCATAAATATGAGCGAGCTCAGCATCCAGCTGATTCGGGAAGTTGATCACATCCTGGAAAGTCTTCTGCTTAGGCTGAATCAATTTCTCTTCCAAGGCATCGATAGATTTGATCAATTCTTCTGCTTGTGTATTCCAGTCTGGGTAATCTTCTTTGGAAACCCGAGATTGAAGATCTTTCACTTGAGTACGAAGCGAGCGAAGGTCATCAGCAGTTTTTCGGGTGGCGATCAAGGCCGTTGCGATAGGTTTGATTGCTGCCTGCTGCGCATCATATGCTGCTTGGCTTGCAGACCATCTCGGATCAGGTTTTACGGTTAGATCTTTGGTAATCTTTTGATCTCCATAAGCGAAAACTGCTTTGTATTTCCCTGGAGCTACCTTAGCTGGTCCAACCCCAATACCCGAGAAAACTCCTTCTACGGGTTCGAATTCCTCTATCGCCAAATCCCAATGCAGGCGATTCATTCCGGCTTCCTTCTTGATTTTGCCTTTTTTCGCTTCAGAATCGGTGGTAAACGAGCGCAACACGGCTCCGCTAGCATCTAAAATCTCGACGGTCAAATCAGTAGAATCTGAATCTTCTTTCAAATAGTACATCAAAGAAAATCCTTCGTAAGGGTTTTGTCCCATCTCCATACTTTCGGATCGTACCGCCAAATCTCGAATAGCATCCTCCGGCTCGTACACATAGAATTTAGCCTTATTTGCCTCAGCCAATTCATAAAGTGGATTCAAATCATCCATCACCCAGAACGCTCGGCCTTGTGTAGCGACAATCATGTCATTGTCCTGAATCATCAAATCCGTGATCGGAACGATGGGCAGGTTATTTTGGAATTTCTCCCAAAGCTGACCGCCATTGAATGAAACATACAAGCCAGTTTCTGTACCAGCATAAAGTAGATCTTTTTGATTTGGATCTTCGCGAACTACCCGGACATGAGCTTCAGCGGCAATGCCATTCGCCAATCGAGTCCAGCTTTTTCCATAATCAGAAGACTTGAAAATATGTGGGGTAAAGTCATTGTATTTGTAGCTATTGAAAGCCACATAGACAGTTGCAGGATCATGTGGGGAAACCTCAATCTGATTGACCATTCCTTCCGGAGTATTTGGAATCGTGATATTTGACCAACTCTTCCCGCCATCCTGAGTGACATGGAGTAAGCCATCGTCTGCTCCTGCATAAAGTACATTAGGCGAGAAAGGCGATTCCGCCAAATAGTAAATCGTATGAAAAACTTCTCCTCCAGCACCTTCATTGGTAATCGGGCCGCCTCCCGAAATCAGATGAGACGTATCATTTTTCGTCAGGTCCGGTGAAATCTCCTCCCAGCTAATGCCTCGATTTGTCGTTTTTAAAATCACATTTCCAGCATGGTAAATCACGCTGCGATCATGGATGGAAGAGATGATCGGTGCATTCCAATTGAATCGATATTTCACATCCCGAGGATTGGAAGCCAGTCCTTGATATGGATAAGCCATCACGTCCTTTTCCAGTTTGGTCTTCGCATTCCACTCCGTGATGATTCCTTGGTAGCAACCTGAATAGATATAAATTGGATTCTCAGGGTCAAATGCAGAGTATGCTGACTCGCAACCTCCAACTGGATAAAATTCCTCTGGACCGATACCCGAACCATTGGCTCTTGAAGCAATCGAAACAGAAGAATTATCTTGCTGACCACCGTAAATTCTGTAAGGAAACTGACGATCAGCATTCACCCGATAGAATTGCGAGGTTGGCTGATTATCCTGTCTGGACCAATCTTTACCCGCATTGATCGTCACATTTGCACCGCCATCATTGGCATTAACCATGTATTGTGGATGCTCCGGATTGATCCACAGCTGGTGATTGTCCCCATGTCGCGTACGCATGTTAGTAAAAGTCTTACCGCCATCTTTGGATTCAACCAACGGAGCATTCATGATATAGACCGTTTCAGACTCAGTTGGGTGAGCCAAAATATGCATG
>JAFMBQ010000332.1 GCA_017858365.1 Algoriphagus sp.
TTTCTTAATTGGTTTTTCAAAGTTATTCAGATATCGAGGCCAGGGGTTTATTCAAGTAAGAGGTGAAATTTTACAACAGCAGGAATCTATAAATATTTTGGTGAGGTATCCAGGTACTACAGGAGATCTCAATTGGGCCGGTCATGGAGTGTTGCGTCAAGGATTTACGCAATTCGGACAAATGCTCGGTCCAGGAATTGGGCCTAGCAGTAATGTGCAAACATTGGAGGTAGCTTGGGTAGAAGGAATGAAAAAGCTAGGAGTTAGATTTGAAAGATTGAACAGACATCAAGATATCTACGTCAAGTACTTTCAAAATAATGGTCAAAGTAAGCCTTGGGTAGATTTTAGCTTTAGTCTTCTTGGCAATTGGCAATGGAATTCGCTCGTGATTCAATCTCAGGTTAATCTTATCAACTCTAAAAACTTCCAATGGCAAGTGGATCAATTGGGACCGGCTGAATACACAAAAGGGATAAATTCTTTTTCAATGCAGAGCCAACTTAGTTTGATCTATTTATTTCAACCAAAAAATAAATCGAAGTAGTTTTTTCGTGTATTCAAGCTATCACCTAATAGCACTCGATGATTATTTAACGTAACCTAGCTTCAATATTTAAATTTTTGAAATATCTGGACCTAATAAACTTTGTTTGAGTCTGAAACATCAGGAAAATCGTGGGGATCTTTATTGCAGCGCATTTGAATATGATCCATCCATTAAGCCATGGATAGATTTCGTGATTTATTAAAGGCGGTGGTCTGTTTACCTACCAAGTAAGGTGGATCTAATTTACCATTTTGGCTCACAGATGTAGTCGGAATGTTTTTTTTGCCTGCTTTTATCTTAGTTTTGCAACTTGAAAAGCGAGTAATTTTAGTACTCAGTTTAAATTAATGATTGATTCAGAAAGATTCTTAGCCACTTTTTTGATCAAATAGTTTAAGGTCAATCGAGGATGTTGTGGGATTTTAAGCAGATCGGTGTGGCTTCAAAATTGCTAAAAGCTAAGTTCTTGGGACTGAAGGGGCGAAGCACCAAAGAAGCTTTTTAAACTAAAAATTAGAATATTAAAGATTCATAGGAAATGATAAAGAATTTAAAGGAATCTAAAATAGCAATAATTGGTCTGGGGTATGTGGGATTGCCTTTAGCTGTTGAGTTTGCTAAAAAGTTTGTAACCGTCGGATTTGATATCAATTCGAAGCGGATAGGAGAGTTAAAACAAGGAATAGATACTACATTAGAAGTGGAGGATTCCATTTTACAGTCTGTCTCAGTAGATGATTTAGACTCAGGGAAAGGTCTATTTTCTACAACCGATTCATCATTTTTGAAGGATTGTAATATCTATATCGTTACGGTTCCTACTCCTACAGACAAACACAATAGACCGGTATTAACTCCGATGCTCCAAGCTTCTGAGAATATTGGCAAATACCTCAAAAAAGGTGACGTGGTGATCTATGAGTCGACTGTGTACCCCGGAGTGACAGAGGATGAATGTGTGCCAGTTCTGGAAAAAGTTTCCGGAATGAAATACAATGTGGATTTCTTTGCAGGTTATTCTCCTGAGCGAATCAATCCTGGTGATAAAGAACATACCGTAGCAAAAATCCTCAAAGTAACCTCAGGAAGTACGCCAGAAGTGGCCGAGTATGTAGATCAACTCTATCGTCAAGTAATCACAGCAGGTACTCACAAAGCATCTTCAATTAAAGTAGCAGAAGCAGCTAAAGTCATTGAGAATTCCCAACGGGATATCAATATTGCGTTCGTCAATGAACTATCAAAAATCTTCAACTTGCTTGGGATTGATACGCACGAAGTATTAGAGGCAGCAGGGACGAAGTGGAATTTCTTAAAATTCAAACCTGGGCTTGTAGGAGGACATTGTATCGGGGTTGATCCTTTTTATTTGGCACAAAAAGCACAAGAACTAGGTTATCATCCAGAAATTATCCTGGCTGGAAGAAGGTTGAACGACAGTATGGGTAAATATGTGGCCACTGAGGTGATTAAACTTATGATGCGAAAGGATTTGAAGGTAATTGATTCCAAAGTCTTGATTCTGGGATTTACCTTTAAAGAAGACTGTCCAGATGTGAGAAATACGCGCGTGATTGACATTTATAACGAATTGAAATCATTTGATATGGATGTAGATGTCTATGACCCTTGGGCAAATCCTGAAGAGGTAAGACATGAATATGGTATTGAGATTACTTCAGGAAATAAAGCGCCTGCGCTGAATTCATATTCAGCAATTATTCTTGCTGTCTCACACAGTCAATTTCTTCAGCTTTCAATAGAAAAGTCAGCAAGTCAAGTAGTTTTCGATGTTAAGGGGATTCTAGATAAATCTAAAGTTGATGCCAGATTGTAGTGAGAGAGTCTAAATCCAAATAAAAAAATCTATTTGTTTTTTATTCTTAACTTTGAGCCCGAATTCCAACATAAAAATTGTTCCAACCTAATACTTAATGAAAAAAAAAATACTTCATATCCTATCCTTTGGATTAACTATTCTCCTATTCTATTCCTGTATTCCTAATAAAAAAATGATTTACATGCAAGAAATGGATGAATCAATGGGGGCTTTGGTCAGCTCGAGTCAAAAGTATCCATATCAAAGGGAGGATTACTTACTTCAAATTAATGACATAGTTGAGGTAAATATCAAGACAACAGATGAAGCAATTAACAGAGTATTTTCTTCCATTTCAAATGATCCTTCCAATCAAAATCAAATGGCAGGTGGAGGACAAGGAGCAGGCGATATATTTTTCATGAATGGATATACCCTAGATGATCGTGGGGAAATAGAAATTCCGCTGATCGGAAAAGTAAAATTTGAAGGGCTTACTACAGAAGAAGCTAAAATCTTAATAGAAAAAGAGGTCAGAACTTATGTGAATGAAAACGAATACTTTGTCAGAGTAAGATTAGGAGGAATTCGATTTAGCACATTAGGGGAATTTAATCAGTCTGGTAAATATACTGTTCTTCAAAATAGAGTAACTATCTATGAAGCTATTGCGCTAGCCGGGGATTTAAGCAGGGTGGCAAAAAGAGATGAGATATTGCTAATTAGACAGTACCCTGATGGAACTCAGATTCATAAAATCAATCTGCTGGATAGAGATCTTTTAAAATCAGAATTTTATTGGCTTAAGCCAAATGATATGATCTACGCTGAACCAATGAAAGTCAAAGAAATCGGAGCCGGTAGTACTTTGGTAGAGACCTTGACTTTATTCACTACCTCAATTACAGCTGTTGCTTTAATTCTCACTTTAGTCAAAAATTAATAAATAAAATTTAGGTATGAACCTGGATCAAGAAGAAAACGATTTTTTCAAAAGCGAGGAGAGTTCTTTCGATATTAAGTCAATTATCCCCAAGATTATTAGAATTTGGCCATTTATCATTGGTTCAATTTTAATTTTCCTCATAGGATCATACATTTTGACAAGGACTTCGGTCCCACAGTATCAGGTGTCTGGCTTATTTTTTATAAAAGAGTCTGACGGAGGTTTTTCCTTGTTTGATGCGCCTTCAATTGAGGGTACTGCAAAAACAGGGATAGTAAACGAAATTACAATTCTTCAATCTAGGCCAATAGCTGAAGCTACACTTAGTAAATTAGACTTTACAGTAGAATACTATTCTGAAGGTACATTTATCAATAATGAACTTTATCAGAATGCGCCTGTTTTGGTTGAGGTTAATTGGAAAGAACCTCAGGTTCTTCAAGGGCTTGTGACGATCAAGTGGTCTGGAAATGAAAAATTCACTTTTTCCTTTGATGATGAAGAGTATAGCAAATACCTTCCAAATGGTACAAAAACCAAACTTCAAAATATTCCGGAACCTGCTGATTATCCTTTTGGTGAGTGGATCACAAATAACAATTTCTCTATTAAAGTAACCAAAACTAGCCCAGATGAATCTGGAGGAGTTTCTGTGAAATTTCGAGATATGGCTTCTTTGGTTGAGGAGTATGCCAGCCGAATAAATGTGGAATCTCTTCAAAAAGAAGGATCAATTTTAGAATTGAGCTTGAACTCACCTAGTGTCAAAAAGGGTGAAGATTACATCAATGGTTTGATGAAGACTTACTTGGCATTAGAATTAGAGGAGAAAAATATGATTGCTACTAATACTGTTAATTTTATTGACAGCCAGGTGGCGGGAGTTTCTGATAGTTTGAAGCAATTTGAGAATCAGTTGCAAACGTTCCGATCTTCAAATAAAATTTATAACCTAGAGGCAGAAAGCTCATCTGTTTTTGGTCAATTGACTGAATTGGAAACTCAGCTTCAAGAAGAGGAATTTAAAAAGTCTTATTATCAACAACTTGGAGAATACCTCTTGAGAGAGCAGTACAATGATTTAGTGGTGCCTTCAGGTATTGGAATTGAGGATCCAATCCTAAATTCGCTAATATCCAATCTGATGGAGCTTCAAGTTGAGAAATCAAGGCAATTAGCGACGTTAACTGATCAGGCACCGCAAGTGCAAGCCACTACAAATAAAATCAGAGATTTAAATAAATCAATTCGTGAAATTCTTAAAAATGTAGATCAAAATTCTGCACGTCTTATCAAGGATTTAAAGAATAGGATTTCTGACATCGATGCATCGTTCAGAGATCTTCCTGAAACGGAACAAAACCTGATTCGAATTCAAAGACAGTTTGCTCTTAATGAGAATATCTATAATTTTTTGATGGAGAAAAGAGCTGAGTCGGCCATATCTAAGGCTTCAAATACCTCAGAAAATAAGATTATTGAACCTGCATCAGGTGGGTTTTTGGTAAGTCCTCTTCCGCTTAGAAATTACTCGTTAGGTGTTTTTATCGGCTTCATTTTACCCGTTCTTTTTGTTTTGTTTCGAGAGCTAGTCCGTACTAAAATTGAAGATGTCTCATTCCTAGAGCGTAAGCTGAGAGTACCACTTCTATCCACGATTTTGTTTAATAAAAAGTCTAGTAGTTTAGTCGTATTGGAACAAGGGAAGTCTGGGATTGCTGAAGGGTTTAGATCATTGAGAGCTAATATTCGATTTATCAACCCAAAT
>JAFMBQ010000333.1 GCA_017858365.1 Algoriphagus sp.
TATATCTTTAAAATCGCAGCATAACTAGTCCAACTTTTAAGCGGAAAGAGCATAATTCACTAGTCTTATTGCCCAAATCAACAGCATTTTCAGATAATCACAATTTCCCTTAGCGTTGTTTGGTAGACAGAAGAACTCAGTTGATACAATTAATAGGAGTGTAGTTATTAGTTGGATTATTCTAAACTCAACTTTTTTTGAAAAATACCTGTATCTCTTGATTATTAGTCTTTTGTTAATGGGGGAATGGAGGCCATCCTTTCAATTATAAGCGAATGATTCTAATTGAAGTCTACCTTTTGAAAAATCAGGATTAATTAAAATTTTAATCCAAAAAAATAAAGCCGTAAATCTAGAGGGGAAATCCGTTTGTGCCAAATGATCAAAGGTCTACTTTGAAGAGTTAGTCAGGCGGTTTGTGTCATTTGCTTTAGGGTTTTTCAGAATATTCTGGAGATCATTAGGCGTTAAAAATTTTTCAAAAAAAAACCTCTCAAATTTTGAGAGGCTTCATTGTGGAGCTGGTGAGATTCGAACTCACGTCCAGATAAGGAAACAACGTACCGTCTACATGCTTAGTCACCTGTTGGGTTTTCGATCGAAATATGCTGGGTGACACACCTAGTTTCGACTTAGCTACTAGTCTTAGACCTGCTTAATAGCATCACAAGCCGCAGTCCGATCAAGTCGACATCCCGAAATCCACCCCGAAAGGACGGGGGGCGGAGGGATGTGGCTGGGGAATTGCTCTCGCAACTCAACCCTTTAAGCTTTCTTTCCTGTTAAGGTAAGATTAGGCAGCCATAGCGTAAGAATCTTCGCCATTTATAGTGCGTATGAATCTTTTAAGGCCGTACATACTCCAGCCTGCATGCTAGCCCGATTTTTACACTTACTGTCAATACCGGTCAGCCCCATTTGAGATAGGATGACAAAAGTAATTGTTTTTTGGTTCCATTGACCATTTCTGTGCTTAGTAAATATTTTCTCAAATCTTCGAATTTTCATTTCATTGGCGCTCAACTGCTTACTTGAAAATATCTGAGAATAGTCTGCAAAGTCATTCCCTAATATCGAGATTTGTATATCTTGCAGCGATGGAAAATTTCGTCGTTTCGGCAAGGAAATACAGACCCGCGGACTTCAAAAGTGTCGTTGGACAGAAGCATATAACCACAACGCTACAGAATGCGATCAAAAACAAGCACTTAGCTCAGGCATTCTTATTTTGTGGTCCACGAGGAGTAGGCAAAACAACTTGTGCCAGAATTCTGGCCAAGACAATCAACTGTGAAAATCTGCAAGCAGACTTTGAAGCCTGTGGAAAATGTGACTCTTGTGTTTCTTTCCATAACAACAGTTCCTTTAATATTTATGAGCTCGATGCAGCTTCTAATAACTCCGTCGAGGATATTCGGAATCTTGTAGATCAAGTTAGATATGCCCCTCAAAAAGGTGATTATAAGGTCTATATAATTGATGAGGTGCACATGCTCTCGACGAGTGCATTTAATGCATTTCTAAAGACACTGGAGGAGCCGCCTAAGTATGCCATATTTATTTTGGCAACTACGGAAAAGCACAAAATCCTTCCCACTATCCTTTCCAGATGTCAGATTTTTGACTTTAATCGGATTCAGGTAAAGCATATCGCTAAACATCTTCAAGAAATTGCTGAGAAAGAAAAGGTGGATTACGAAGAAGAGGCACTCCGTCTCATCGCCAATAAGGCAGATGGAGCACTTCGTGATGCACTTTCCATTTTTGATTTGATCGTAACCTATTCGGCAGGTAAGAAAGTAACCTATCAGGAGACGATCGATAATCTGCATATCTTGGATTATGACTACTATTTCAAAGTTGTAGAAGGGTTTTTGGCGGAAGATTTATCCAAAGTATTATTGATTTTTGATGAGATTCTGAAGAAAGGTTTCGATGGACATAATTTTATTGTAGGACTTTGTGAGCATTTCAGAGATCTTTTGGTCTCAAAAGATCCCGCTACGGTCGAACTAATCGAAGTCTCTGACAGCACCAAAGAAAAGTACTTAGAGCAATCTCAATTTGCTTCGGTTTCATTTTTACTTTCCGCATTGAATATTGCTAACCAGTGCGATATCCATTACAAAACCAGCAAAAATCAGCGGCTTCATGTGGAATTGGCTTTGATGAAAATCGCCAAACTTCCACAGGCTTTTCGTCTGGCAATGATGGCGGCAGATGAAACAAAAAAAAAAGCCTGAGTGACGGACTAGATGTAGTCCCTGTTTCAAAAACAATAGATCAGAAAGATACAGTAGTAGAGGATGAAGTGTCTTCTATTCCTCAGAAGGTTACGCCACTTCCTAAGACAATCTCTATTCCCAAAAGCCTGAGCCAGACCCAAAAATTGGTAGATGATAAGGCGAAAGTCAAAAATGAAGCTGAAGAAAAACCGACTCAGAATCAGACTCTCCGGCCGGTTGAACAAGTAGTTTTGCTTACCCAAGAAATGTTGGATTTAGCAATACCACGAATAAGATCTTCATTCCAAGATGCTGGGAAAAGTATGGAGCTAGCCATTTTGGGACAGGATATAAAAATTGTGGATGGTCAGCTTGTCCTGGAAGTGATGGGTCAGCTACAAGAAGACCTAGCCGATAAGATGAAGTCCGAATTGATTCGGATGCTACGCGAAATCACTAAATCCACAAAGGTTACGATCAAGCTGGAGGTCAAAGAAGAACTTCAATCAAACGTGAATAGACTTTATACGAGTACGGATAAGCTGAACCACCTGAAGACGATCCATCCGGCATTATCCGAATTTCAAAAGAGATTTGGCCTAGAGACTGATTTTTAAAAATCCAGCGAAATCCCAAAATTAATCAAATTTTGAAGCTGGATGGCTTGCCTGGAGCTTCCATCATCTTGCTTAATAAATACTTCCTCATCGTAAATGATTACCGTTTCTATTCGAGTAGAAATATATTTATTGACTTTCATCCGGATGATAGAGTTGAAGTTTACCACCATATTCCCGAATCGTTCATAGTTGGAGAATAGGTTAATGTCGGACTTCCAAGTCACATTTTCCATGAGCCGTATATCATTCACCGAAGCCGCGATCGAAACTCCAGCCTCAGCTCGTACATTTTCTCCTGGCTCCACACCAAATGCCCCCACTCTACTTAAAGAGTCATCCATTACAATAGTAAATCTACCTGTGAATGGTGATAAGATGATTGAAATTCTACTTTTGTCTGCATAGGTTTTCCGATAATTCAAACCTGTGGAAGACTGCACATAGCCAGGGGAAAGTAGATCAGATATTTTAGTTCGTGTTTCCCGGTCGCTACCTGGTGGTCTTGAATATTTTTGACCAGCTATCAATTGCGTTCGAGCATCCAGCTGAGTAGATAAATAGAAGAACTCGCTCAATTCCCGACCATAATTACTCACGAACTGAAAATTATCATTCGTTTTTCGAGTTTGAAATTCTCTTCCTCCTTGTCGGTTAAATCCTAGATTTACATTTAACTGGGTATCCCAAACCTTGTTTTCTTTTTTGTAATTGGCGAAAAGCGAGAGACCAGAGTTCAAGGCAAAAGTACTTGCTCCACCTGCTGCCCAGTTGGAAAGAGTCACCTGCTGAATATTTAGATTATAATTCCCCCCAGTCTTCCAAAAAATCTCCTTTACCGGTTCATCCCTAATTAAGGAATCTCCAAGCATCAGCAAAGTGTCCCCATTGATCAGAACAGTATCAGGAATGGTAAATCGATCCTGAGCATGAATATGCTGGAAAAGGAAAATCACTAAAAAACCGAGAATCAGAAAATGCTTTGACATCTAAAAGTTGGAGTGTGGGGTATCAGGGTCTATAGATAACTAATTTTTGCCCGATGGAGATGATGTTTTGACTTCCGATTCCATTCCAAGATTTTAATTCATCGACCGAAATGCCATACTTTTTACTGATGGCGAATAGTGTCTCTCCACTTGATACGGTATGGGTGACTCTACTTGGTGCTGCACTACGCTGCGTAGGTTCAGGTGATGGTTTTACTTGGTTTTCATTTACTGTACTGCTTTCGGCGACTACTGTCCGCAAGGGAGTTGGCGCAGGAACTCTCACGATTTCAATTTCCTCACCACGCTTTCTAGGATCTTGAAGGTTCAAAACCATTCCGACTTTTAGGTCACTGTCTTTTCGAATTCTATTTTTGGATTTCAGAGAAGAAAGTTTGATTCCATATTTCTGTGAAATCTTCCAAAGCGTCTCTCCCGATTGAACAATATGAGTTTCAACTTCTGCCTTACTCTTCTTTTTCTCAGTATAATAATACTTGCCTGACTCAATACGATCCTCCTCATCCAAATCATTCAGCTTTCTGAATTTCCTCTCCTTCAAGCCTATTTTCTCTGAAAAAACAGAGGGACTCGTAGTGCTTGCCGCTTGGACTCCATCAAGATTATTTACTGTAATCTGATCAGGTTCGGATGATTTTGTTGTGTTACCAGCCACTCTTGGATAAGAATTGGCCTGTTTGTAGCTTGGACTGGATTTGCTGGAGGATGGTCTGCTTTGAGTAGCTTTCTTTGGGGCAGACTCTTTGATTACAGCTTGTTCTACCTTAGGTAGACTACCCTCTTTGAGGAACACCAATGAATAGGATCTATCTCCTGGTATTTTACCGTTTTTTGCCCAAGTATTATATTCTTTCAGATGAGATTCACTGACCCCGTATTTTTTTGCTAAGGAGGATAGGGTAGTGGGTCCTTGCACTTTTACTTCCACGAGCTGCTGCGAAGTATTGCTAACAAAAACTCCGATTTGATTTTCGAAAGCGATTTTATGGGCTAGAAATTTTTTAAAGTACCAATGGCTATTTCGGTCGATGTCCACCACTCTTTTCCCATTGTATTGTGTTCCAAAATATGCCTTAGCACCACCCAAACCCATTTGGTAAGAGACTAAGGCGCACATCCAATTGTCAAATGTTTTGTTGTGCTTTTGGAGGTAAAGAGCAGCTCCTTTTGTCGAGGATACGATGTTTTGTCGTTCGTCCACTTGATTGTCCACCCGGA
>JAFMBQ010000334.1 GCA_017858365.1 Algoriphagus sp.
TGCTTCATATCGGCAATTTTGTAGAGAATGTTAAATACAATGCAGATTTTGGCGGATTTGCGATGACTGGAACGTTCATCAAATATGTGATCATGTTTGCCCTAGTGGGATCATTGGAATCGCTCCTTACAGTTAAAGCGATTGATATGGTCGATCCTTACAAGCGTAAGTCTGACAATAATAAAGATTTGATCGCTGTGGGTTTGGGAAATACCTTGACCGCCTTTCTAGGTGGTTTACCTATGATTTCAGAAGTAGCCCGTAGTTCTGCTAACGTAAATAGCGGCGCAAAAACACGTTGGGCCAACTTCTTCCACGGCTTGTTTATGTTAATTTTCGTACTTGTAGCAACACCGGTCATCGAGATGATTCCAAATGCAGCTTTAGCGGCAATGCTAATTACCGTAGGTATCAAACTGGCTCATCCAAAGGAGTTTGTTAATACTTTTCGGATAGGTCGTGAGCAGTTGGCTATTTTTGTAGTGACTATTTTATTTACACTATTCGAGGATCTTTTGGTAGGTATCGCAGCAGGTATTCTTTTGAAAATGATCTTCCATGTCATGAACGGAACGCCGATTAGTTCATTCTTCAAAGCTCCGACCGTAGTTTCTTTTGTAGGAAATGACTATTTAGTGGAGATTGATAAAGCAGCAATTTTCTCAAACTACCTAGGTATCAAGCGTAAGCTTGAAGAAATTCCTGCAGGTTTCAATGTGACCATTGATTTGAAAAACACCAAATTGGTTGATCACTCGGTCATGGAAAATCTACATCATTTCCAGCATGATTATGAGGATAATGGAGGTTCCGTTAAGATCATCGGACTGGAGAGGCACATCGCTGTATCTACCCACGAACTTGCAGCGCGTAAACTTCAGAAAAACAGTTAATCTAATCTATTAGGCTGAATTTATTCGAGAAAACCCCAAATGGGGTTTCTCGATGAATTTCATGCTTAATAAAAAAATATTAAAGATGAAAAACTTGAAATACACCGTTATTGGTTTGTTTTCGTTTTGCCTATGCTTCTTGACGCTCTTACTTCAGGCGCAAGATAAGGAGCTAAAAATTTTCTTAAATGATGCACAAACACACTATATCAGAGGTACAGGTTTGGGACAAGTATGGGTGAGATATACGGATTTTAATCCAGGCTCAACGGTATTTGGCACGCCAAAAGAAAGCGGATTTGATGTAGGATTGAGACGTGTGCGTTACCAAGCATTTGGTCAGTTAACCGACAAGGTGTTTATCTACACGCAGTTTGGAATCAATAGCTTCGGTTCGCTTTCAGGACGCAAGCCAGGTTTGTTTCTACACGATGTCACGGGAGAATATGCAGTCATCCCTTCGAAGCTGACCATAGGAGCGGGGCTTCATGGGGTTAATGGAACGGTTCGTTACTCTTCCTCTTCTGTAGGGACAATTTTGGGAATGGACTTACCTTTTATAGAGGAATCCACAAATGATATCTCAGATCAATTTGTGCGTATGCTTGGCGTCTATGCCAAAGGGCAATTGGGTCAATTGGATTACCGCTTTTCGGTTTCCAATCCTTTCCCAATCCAAACCGCCCTCAATCCTGTGCCGACTTTGCCTGATGGCGTTGCAAATCAAGCCTATTACAGCACCACTGCACCTGAACTTAAGTACCAAGGCTATGTAATGTGGCAATTTTGGGAAAAGGAGAGTAATCAGTTTCCATACATGATAGGGAGCTATTTAGGAAAGAAAAAAGTATTGGCGCTCGGTTCTGGATTTTCCACCCAATCCAATGCTATGGAATACCGCGCTACTCCTCAGGGAGAGAAAATTCTAGCTCCAAGTAAACAATTTGGCTTGGATGTATTTATCGATACTCCTTTGGATAAATCAAAAGGAACTGCATTTACAGGCTATGCAGCATATATTAATTATGACTTTGGGCCAAACTACCTTCGGAATGGCGGCGCAATCAACGTTGCAAACGGAATGAATGCTAACGGAACTGCAAATGGTCCAGGAAACAACTTCCCATTGATCGGAACTGGGCAAGTCTATTACGCCCAAGTAGGTTACCTGATGCGCAAAGATCTACTCGGAGATGCTGGTACCCTCCAGCCCTATGCCCAATTGATTGTATCTGATTATGAAAAAGTGGCGAACCCCTTCACTATATATGATATCGGAGTCAATTGGCTGCAAGCGGGACATCGCTCTAAGCTCTCACTAGACTACCAAAGTCGACCTATTTTGGCAGTAGGAACTACTGAAAAACTAATTAAAAATAAGGCAGAACCACGCAAAGGAATGCTGGTGATGCAATACCAATTTGCCTTTTGATGATGGTTTATAGCCTCGCGGGTTTCCTTCGAGGCTATTTTTTTTTAAATCATTAACCTAAAATCTAAAAGGGTAGGAGTAAAGGAAGTAATATTCTTATTTCCGAAAACGCTTGAGGACTCAATTTCTGATCGTGAGCGAACCACTTCCTACCTGGCCAATGATAATTTTATCAGAACCATTTTGCAGGTTCAGATCATTAGTTGAGGTTGTAGAACCAATTGTAACTCTACCATTTCCGATGTTGAACTGGTAATTGTAATCCTCAAGTTTCGATTTAGTTTGAATGGTAACAGTTCCGGTATTTAGGTCAAATTTTGTGTTCGCACCTAACCCAGAATCGGTTGCCGTAACTTCTCCTGATCCACATAGAAAATATCCTAACTCGCTGATTTCTGCTAGTTCAGCCTTTCCTGATGACATGGACAGATTCAATCGTCCTTTTACATTTTCAAGGAACATATTCCCACTGTTGACATTCGCATTTGTCCTTCCAGAAATTGTTTTTGCTGTCAATTTTCCAGAATCAACAGATAAGGATATAAAATCTCCATCAAGTGATTCAACATTCATCATTCCTGATTTAGCCCTGAATAGAATGTCGTCAAAGAAAATATCTTTGGCCTGAATCTCCCCTGATCCCAGCTCAACCTTAATGCTGCTACCAACGATAAAAGTCAATGCTAACGATCCGCTTCCGGCCTCGATTTGTACTTCTTGTCGTATAGGTCCAGTTAGGTTTAAGAAGCCTTTGCTTTTTGCAATTGCTCTAGCGTTATTGTTTTTAATCCTTATCGAAAGTGTATCCCGGGTGACAACATAGACAATCTCATGTTTTCCAGGAGTGTCTGAACTGAGGGTTGCAGTAAGTTTCATTTCTCGTTGCTGGGGGACACCAAGATAAGAGACATCCAAGAAACCTGACTCAATAATCAAGAACCTGATATCATCAAAATCCTCTTCTATAGTCTGCACTACTTCCAAATCTGAAGTAGTACACGAGAACGAAAAAAAAGCTAAAGTAATCGCAAGAAAAGTGGAGCTTAGGTATCGGAGAAAGTTAGCCATTTGGATTTCTTTTTGGTGTTTTTGAAACTCAGAATAGTTGCTATTCGAATATAGTCTTCAACAGATAAAATTAAAAACTAAAGATTGAAATATTAAAGTTTTAAAATAAAAAAAGGTCCAAATCCGAAGAGCTGAACCTTTATAATTAGAATTTACTTTACACTACTTCCTGAAGCCTTGTTTAGATAGCTTTTCGAACTACCATAATCTTTTTGCTTAGAAGACTTTCAGCAAAATCTTGAATTTTAAGCTAATCCTCCCCCTCAAAAAACAGGATCTCAGTTTCATAATCTCCATCAGAAATATCATCTCGGTCTACCCAGTATTTGGACGTGACAAGCTGATAGGTGTTTTCGCTAGTATGATCTACTTTCCAAATTGTTTTTGCAGCATCGGTGAATTCTTCATTTCCATTAAGTTGCTCCGTGAAGAGTCTTTTGATCAGATTATTGTCTTTTAAACCAGCACTGAGCGCTTTGATCAAAATCTCTTTGGTTATCTCTTGATCGCTAGGTTTGGAAGGATTCACTTCAAGGTCTATAATTGATGCCTCTGTATTGGGAAACTTGCCATTATAGGCTTTGTAGAGCAATTGATTGATACAGAATAAATCTAAATGCAAAGCTGGCTCTCGGTACTCTTCCGCCACTTTATCTTTCAACATTTCATGTGAAATGGATTGAATCTGACCTTCGTTCAGCTCTTCTCCCAACTTGTAGTTCAACAGGACTCGTGCAGCTTCATCAGGTTCGAAATCACTAATTGCCATATAAAGTAAGTCGACCAAGTCCTCGGGCTTACTTTTATCCGCATCAGGGAAATTAAATTCATCGAGTAGTTTGATATAGTCCTCCTGCTTCCAATAGAAATCAAATTCGTTTACAGTTTTTACTTCTAGGATAGTTATTTTAAGTTTCATTTTTTTGTAAGGGTTCTTTATTAGCTAAATAAAAATCGAAATGGGTAATCTCGGGGTTAATCGACCTATTTTAAAACTCTGCTTTTGTAGCAAAGGGTCGAATTGAATCACCTTAGTACGGAATGCTCATAATGATCTAAAGTACTAAAACGAGATCATCTTGAAATGGTTGAACAACGTTCTACCTAAGGTACAAAATTTAAGTGGTCCTGTGGGGTCAATCTGGTATTCATACAGATAGAATAGGAAGACCTGATCATTTAAAAATCTGCTTGAATTGATTTGAAGGCCGTGCCATAGGCACCTAATGCATCATCTCCATGTTATAAGCTTGCTCTCACGATAGCTTATCTAAACCCTTGGCAAATACGGGACACGAATGCAATTTCTTTGCTGAAAAGCATCATCATCATTTGAAAAACGAATGCAAATGCGGGAATCAGGCAAGCCCAAACTGGAAAAAAAAGAGTAGGAGTAGGAGTGGAAGTATTACTTCTTTTGAAAAGAATTCAGCGAATTACCACGAACAGATTTCCTTCAAAATGCAGCTGGTATGCAGAAGCCCTTTAAAAGAATGCTAATTTTGGCAAGACCAAAATTAGCAAACACGAAGCTTTTGAACGATTCAAGTTTCAGTAAATCTATTCCATGATAAAAATACATAAGATCAGAAAATTCGCTACAACTTCAGTTTATATCAAGTTTTGGCTCTATATGAATTTTAGTGGGTGATGGTTAAACTAAGATTACGATATTT
>JAFMBQ010000335.1 GCA_017858365.1 Algoriphagus sp.
TGTTTTACTGGCAAGAAAGACACAGTATGATTTGCGGGCAATCCTAGCTATAGGGTTTGGTTCGGCAGCAATTGGAGCAGCATTTTCTCCTTTCAATCCATTTGGGTCTCTAATCGCTATGAATATTGCGAAGGTTGATCCAACGGCGGAGATACTTTTCAGAATGTTTTTTTTCGTCTTGGCTGTTTTCGTATGGATTACCTATCATTCGAAATTTGGAAAATTGAAGATCGAAACAACTTCTTCTATTGAAATCCAGAAAGTGACTATTTCTATTCGGCACCGAATGATTCTGACGCTCACTTCCATCGGTATTGGCTTAATGATTTGGGGAGTGGCAATCCAAGGTTGGGATTACAATCAAATGGGAGTCATGTTTTTCGTGATCGGATTTATCTGTGGATTGATTGGTGGGTTGAGTTTGAATGGCACAGCTCGAACTTTCTCTGCGGGTTTTTCAGAAATGATTTTTGCGGGTGTTATCATAGGCTTAGCGCAAGCCATTTATTTGATTTTGGATCAGGGAAAAACTATTGATCCTATTATTCATGCACTGCTCCAGCCTTTGGAGACATTGCCTAATCAAATCGCAGGCGTAGGACTTTACCTATCTCAAGCGCTAATTCACATTCCAGTGCCGAGTACTTCTGGTCAAGCGGTGCTGACTATGCCACTCGTGACTCCTTTGACAGATCTTTTGGGAATGTCTCGGGAAATAGCTGTTTTGACCTATCAATATCCTGCAACCTTAATGGATATGATGACTCCAACAAATGGAACGATTCTGGCGATTTTAGCCGCCGCTGATATAAAATTCAACCATTGGGTGGCTTATATCTGGAAATCTTGGCTTTTAATCTTTGGCATTGGTTTGTTAGCAGTTATTATCGCCTTATTTTGGACTGCTTAAATAAACCTATCAAAAATGGATATTAACGATCATAACCCACTACTACCTTACCAACCCGCAGCCGACCGCTATCATCAGATGAATTACCGTCGATGTGGCAACAGCGGACTTCAACTACCCGAGATTTCCTTAGGTCTTTGGCATAATTTCGGTCATAATTCTGATTTTACTTTGGGACGAAAGATTCTCAGAAGGGCTTTTGATTTGGGGATTTGTCATTTTGATTTGGCAAACAATTATGGGCCTCCTTTTGGATCTGCTGAGGAAAACTTTGGTAGAATCCTCAAAAAGGATTTTTCAAGCCTTCGGGATGAATTACTGATTTCATCGAAAGCAGGCTGGGATATGTGGCCAGGACCTTATGGGAATTTTGGTTCAAAGAAGTATTTGGTGGCAAGTTGCGATCAGAGTCTCAAGCGAATGGGGCTCGATTATGTTGATATCTTTTATCATCATCGACCTGATCCAAATACCCCACTCGAAGAAACTATGGGCGCTTTGGATCTATTGGTTAGGCAGGGAAAGGCGCTTTATGTGGGGATTTCGCAGTATTCTGCGGAAGACACTCAAAAGGCTTACGATATCCTGAATAAATTAGGAACGCCTCTTTTGATTCATCAACCACGTTATTCGATGATTGATAGATGGGTGGAAAATGGCTTAATGGATGTCTTGGGAGAAAAAGAGGTAGGAAGTATCGCATTCTCACCATTGGAGCAGGGCATGCTAACGGATAAGTATTTGAAAGGAATTCCAGAAGATTCTCGAGCCGCTAAAGATGGTCGATATTTGAAACCAGATCAAATCGGTGGAGAAAAACTGGAGATGATCCGTTCGCTGAATGAAGTGGCTAAAACTAGAAATCAAAGCCTTGCCCAAATGGCGATTGCTTGGCTGTTGAAAGATCCTCGGATCACTTCTGTATTAGTGGGAGTATCCAAGCCTGAGCAATTGGATGATAACGTTGAAGCCGTGAAAAACACCAAATTCTCAGAAATCGAAATCACTCAAATTAGGAAAATTCTAGGTATTTGAAAGCCAGTTTAAACTCAAGAAGTGCTCTAGTACTGATCGTCATCGCTCAGTTTCTGGGCACTTCTCTTTGGTTTGCAGGAAATGCAGTCGCACCCGAACTTGGGCTATTACTGGGCAAGCCTGAGATTATTTCTTGGATTACCTCTGCAGTGCAGTTGGGCTTTATTGCTGGGACCTTAGTATTTGCATTTCTGAGTATTCCGGATCGATTTCCACCAGCTAAAGTCTTTCTATTTTCAGCGTTTCTTGCTTCCATTTTCAATTTCCTGATTACCATTTTGCCCATTAATCTTGAGCTTATTTTAGTTTGTAGGTTTTTGGTTGGTTTTTTTCTCGCAGGGATTTATCCAGTTGGGATGAAGATAGCAGCTGATTATTTTGAAAAAGGTCTGGGTGCGGCATTAGGGTTTTTGGTTGGGGCATTGGCCCTAGGGACAGCTTTCCCTTATTTAATCAAGGGCTTGAATCTGAGTTTCGATTGGAAGATCACCTTTTATGTAACTTCTTTATTGACCCTCCTGGGAGGTCTTATTATTGGTTTTTTTGTTCCCAGCGGACCCTATCGAAAATCCAATTTGGCATTCGATTTAGGGTTGCTCCCAAAACTTTCTAAGATAAACGGGCTAAAAAGTGCTGCCTCAGGTTATTTTGGACATATGTGGGAGATGTACTCATTTTGGGCCTTCCTTCCATTAGTGATTGTTTATTTGAAAGGTTCAGAAGTATCCGGTTCGTATGAGAGCTTGCTGACATTTTTTGTGATTGCGGCAGGGGCGATGTCCTGTGCGGTCGGAGGACTGCTTTCTAATAGATTTGGAAGTCGGGCAGTCGCAACCACAGCGTTAATAGGCTCTGGTATTTGTTGCTTGACTTTGATTTTGGTACAGGGAGCGTCTCCTGAAGTTTGGATTTCGCTGTTGATTTTGTGGGGAATTTTGATCACTGCTGATTCCCCTCAGTTTTCGACTTTAGTGGCTCAAAGTGTGATTCCTGAATACAGAGGTACAGCCTTGACTTTGGTCAACTCGTTGGGCTTCTTTATTTCAGTGGTCAGCATTCAGTTTGCGCAGGTTTTATTAAACTGGTTTTCAATAGTAGAAGTGCTATCTTTTTTGGTCATCGGACCTGTTTTGGGATTGAGTTTGTTCCGGCTTTTTTACTTTAAAGCTAAAGCTTCCCCAAAAACTTATTGAGTTTGGCTTGCTCTTTTTATTCTGGTTACATTGCCTCATGGAAAATATAGCCCCTTGCCCGTCTTGCAAATCTCCTTATGGGTATGAAATGGATGGAAAAATAGTCTGCCCAGAATGTGGCTTTGAGTGGGTGGCTGAAGAAGAAGCTACAGAGGAAGAAGGATTAATTGTGAAGGATTCCAATGGTACGATACTTTCTAATGGGGATGCTGTAGTGATTGTAAAAGATCTTCCTGTAAAAGGAGCACCAAAGCCGATCAAGGCAGGCACAAAAGTGAAAAGCATACGCCTGGTTGAAGGTGATCATAACATCGATTGTAAAATTGATGGATTTGGTTCCATGGCTTTGAAATCAGAGTTTGTCAAAAAGGCATAAAAAAAGAAGGCCACTGCCTCTGGCCTCCCTAATCGTAGCATAATTCACCGAACTACCTAACTACATTTTGTAATGTTGCTAAGTAAACCCATTTTTGGTCTCTACTGTTTAAACCTTCATTGACGGCTTTTCGCTGTTCATCTGTTTGATTCATATCTTCATATGCCTGAGAGTTGAAAAACTGCATGTAATCCTTATACATATTTACAGTCAAATGGGTTGATTTTGCCTCAGAGCCCAATGGGAGGGCAGTTCTCAAGAAACTCCAATGCCCCATCAAACCTTGCTCAATTCGCTTCTGATGAATCGGTTTGAACACTTCAGATTCGGCTTTTTCATAGGCCTCGAATTTTCCTTCGGAAGCTTTCATCAAATCAAAGGAGGCTAAAATGCCTGGTTTAACCTGAAAATTGTCTGAGGTTTCAGAAATTTCTCTCATGTATAGCCGCATTGGCATGTCACGTATAGCGAGTGATTCTTCAAATAGCTTCTTTACCTGACTGTCATTTAAATGAGGATAGGCTATTTGGGTGTATTTCATCATAGATTCTTCATTCAAGCCATCCATCATTTTCACAGGGTCATTATAATAAGTCACCATGATGTATTGAAAATCAGAGTGATTATTTCCGGATTGCAAAGACCAAAAGTCCCAGCCGGTGATTTTCTTATCATTCAGTGCTTGTCGGTACACTTTTTCCATTAAATCTTTAAACTCGATGTAGTCGAAAATCTGATCATTTTCCACTTTCACAAATTCAAATACCATAAACTGAGATTGCTGAGCTGACAATGATCCAGCCCAAAACATTCCACATACAATTAAAATAAGTATTTTTTTCATGTTAGCTTGTGTTTAGGATTAATTGTGCTTTGGTATAATTTAATTAATTATTTTGACCTTGGTCCAACTTATAATAGATAATTTTATAATATCCTATTTTTACCAAACAAGCTATAATTTAAAGAATTGGGTAAAAAATGAATATATTTCAACATGTGTGGCAAAACATTATTATTTTAACAATCAAAAGGAAAAATCATGTCAGGAATTTCAAGAAGATCATGGCTAAAAAAAGCTTCTCTGGGAAGTGGATTAGCTGCAATAGGTAGTACCGGAATTATCTCTTCGCTATCTGCTGAAGAAATTAAGAAGTATAATCCAAGGCCGATAGATGGTCCGATCCGTTTAGGCTCTAATGAAAACCCCTATGGTCCTTCGGAATCCATGAGAAAGGCGATGATTAAGGGATTTGATAATGGTTGCCGTTATCCTTGGGGATACAATAAAGATTTAGTGAAAATGATCGCCGAGAAAGAGGGTGTTCCTGAGGATCATATTGTTTTAACAGCAGGCTCTACTGAAGGGTTGAAGATTGCCGGAATCACTTTTGGAGGTGGGGGAGAGATTATTTCATGTTCACCTACTTTCCTTTCCATGATGACCTATGCAGAGCTTTGGGGCACGGAAATCAATTGGGTTCCATTGAATAAAGATCTTGATTTTGATCTAGAGGAGATCGAAAAGCGTGTTTCTTATAAAACCAAGATGG
>JAFMBQ010000336.1 GCA_017858365.1 Algoriphagus sp.
TGATCAAACTTCAGAGATCCAGGCATAGAGTTTCCCGGAAGTAATTCTCGATAAACAATCTCGGCGTTAGAAATTCGTATCGTATCCAGTTCGATAGGAAATGGGATTTGCTCTACCATTCCTTCAAACAACGGCTTTTCTGGCTCCTCTGGCCTTGGCTTATTTTTATCACGGTAATCTTCTAAAACTACACCTTCTAATTTGGCTAGCCCTGCTATTATTTGCCAGTCTCCATAGATATTGTTTTTAGCATCAATATAGCTGAGAGTCAGCTCCTTCAAACTAAACTCAATCACATCCTCCTGATACTCCATTTCACTTGTGAATTCTTCCCAATCGTTATATTTTAGACTTATATCTTGAATTAGAATAGTCTTAGATTCAGAGTCAAAGTTCAATTCCCCAAATTTGAAAACCTGTGTATTCAGCGTGTTTAATTTCAAATTTTTGAGGCTTATCGAAATGGAGCTGAGCTGAAAGGGAACCAGGTTTTGAACGATCACTGAATCAGAAATGATCCCCTCCGCAGAAATATTCAAATCCGTAAAATTCCCTAAAGGCATCAAGCTATCACCTTGTACAAGAAATTCAGCAGTCCCATTTCGGAGTTCAAAATTACTGATGACTCCTCTCGAAATAACATCTTGAAAAAAACCCTGAAGCGCCTGAGAATTATCCTCCGGTCTACTATTTACTTCTTTGTGAATCAATCTAAACCCTGGATCATTCAGCACTAGTCTATTTATGGTAAGCTTTCGACTAAAAATCAAATCCCAAAAGCTTACCCCATTCAGTTCTATACTAGTTAGGGAACCGCTAACTTTTGTGGCAACTGACTCATCTAAGGGAACTAGTCTGATTTTCTTCAGACTTGCAACTTGTTTAAAAAGGCTGATCGAAATATCTTCAAACAGAATATCATATTTTCGATCAGGATTATTGTTGAGGAGTTGCGTGATTTTCCTTTCCGAATAAACCTCTAAACCCCAAGCAAGGCCTGCCAATAAACCGCCAAAAATTAAAATTGCTAAACCTATTTTTTTCATAATTGATAAATAACCAGAACATCAGAAATCTCAGCCAGATAAAATTGAAGGACCAATTATCCTGAAAAAATTCTATCGGCCTATAAACGTATTTGGTGAAGATTATCCTAAACTGATCTACTCTAATTTACTCTTGAATTTTAATGGTATTTTCTTCAGCAAAATAGCATTCTATAATTGATTTCTCTTCCTTCAAATCGGGTCATAACAAGTGATCTTTTTCAACATCTGTGAATTAGGCTATATTTCAATCCGTTTTTAGGTATTAATTAGCATTTGGCATCAGCAGTAATCTGGTTCTAAGAGAAATAAGAGCTAGCTGATCTTTCGTTTGATCCAGCAGAAAAAGTTAATAGTGTAAAGTAAAATCGAGCGTCACTCGATAAAGTTAAACCCTCCAAATTGAATAGTATACAGCGAAAATGAAACGATTATTACTCCTTACTTTTTTCTCAATCTTAAGTATTTCTTTCGCCAAAGCCCAGCGATTTAGTATTCTTTCCCTTAATAGCTATCATGGGGAAAATCCAACGCTATCCGGAAAACCTACCTTAGATATGATAGCAGATTACATTGTTCTTGTACAACCTGAAGCTATAGCGTTCCAAGAATTAGATAGCATGACGCTCCGCTCAGCAAGAATCTATGGTGAAAAAATCGATCAGATCTCAAGGCTTAGCCGGGAGACTGGATATAGCGGATATTTTGGACGAGCGATCGAGTTTCAAGAAGGAGCTTATGGGAATGGGATTTTGAATAAAAAGTCAAAAGGCTATCACACATTCCCTCTTCCTAGCCCAGCTGGTGGAGAACCTAGAGCGGTGGTCTGGTCGCAACTAGAATTAAAAACCCTCGAAGAGATCTATATGGGAAGTGTTCACCTCGATCATGAGTTTGAGGAAAATCGAAGTGCACAGATTGATGCCTTAGTTTCTTATGCTGAATCACTCCCAAGACCTGCATTTATTGTAGGGGATTTCAACTTTGAGGAAGGTTCTGATGCTTACAATCGGATTCCTTCCCATTGGAAAGACGCAGGAAAAGAAGCGGGAAATAGCGACCCAACTTTTCCTGGTGAAGGGGAAGCAGGTATCCGAATTGATTACCTCTTTTATGATTCAACTTACTTCCAACTAGTAAGCTATCAAGTAGTACCACTTCCCTATTCAGATCATTATGCTATTTTGGTCACGTTAGACTTAATTAAGAAACACAAAGATTCTACTACAGCCAATTAAAGTCCCTATTACCTCAAAGTGATCGGGACAGGCTTGTTGGTCTTCCAATTACCGGCAGTAAAGTCAGGCACATCGATAGAATTTGATCGATTCATTACCGACCATTCACTGAGTGGAGAAATACAGCTCCAAAGCGCAGCATCATAGACATCCTGATCAAGTGGCAGGCCATTTCTAAGACAATCAATCAATCTCCAATCCATCATAAAGTCCATTCCCCCATGGCCTCCAACTTGCTTGGCTAGTTCTCCGACTTTCAGAACAATCTCGGGCGTATATTTTTTCTCTAACTCCTTCATTTCCTCTTCCTTCATCCAGCTATGTCCTTTGGCTACTTTTTGCTCAGGATATTTCTGGGCGTATCCTTCGGTACCACTGACCACATGAAGTCTGGAATAAGGTCTTGGTGAAGTCACATCATGTTGAATCATGATGGACTTTCCCTGCTTAGTTTTCACCACGGTGGTATTCATATTCCCTCGGTAGTTTTTGGAGGCAAACTCAGACCAAAACATGTCCTCTTGTGCCAACTTCTCTGCCTCTTTCTTCATCTGAAAATCATTAGAAGAGACGGAAGTAAGGTAATCCATCTGATCACCCCTGTTGATATTCAAGATCTGGCAGATCGGACCGAGCCCATGGGTAGGGTAAAGATTTCCATTTCGGTAATTTTCTCTCAATCTCCACATATCCTGATAGCCTTTGTCTTTATCAAAATTCAGCCATAACAAATCGTGGATATAGGCTCCCTCCACATGGACTACTTCTCCAAAAAATCCCTCACGAGCCATTTTTAAAGTCATCAATTCAAAGAAATCATAGCAACAATTCTCTAGCTGCATGCAGTGCTTTTTGGTGCGCTCTGAAGTTTCTACCAACTGCCAGCAATCATCAAGCGTACGTGCTGCAGGTACTTCCGTAGCAGCATGTTTGCCTGCTTCCATTGCATAGACTGCCATTGGCGTATGCCATTCCCAAGGCGTAGCGATATAGATGAGATCCAAGTCCGAGCGATCGCACATTTCCTTCCAGGAATAGACATTTCCAGAGTAGCCTTGAGGTTTGTGTGCAGTTCCTTTTAACTGCTCTTTGGCTTTTTCGACTCGCTCTGGCAAGAGATCGCAAAGTGCTTTAATCTCAACTCCTTCGATTTTGCTCAATCGATCCACAGCTCCTGGACCTCGCATTCCCAATCCAACGATTCCTACACGGACAGTTGCTAATTTGGGTGCTGCAAAACCAGACATATTAAAAGATTGAATCCGGTTAAGTCCTTTTTTTGATTCAAAGGGCAATTTTTCAAAGTCTGATCCAATAGCAGATCCAGCTCCAAATAACCCAAGACCAGCTAGGCCTGATGATTTTAGAAACTCTCTTCTTTGATTTTTTTTCACAGTGGGTTTAAAATTAGTAGAATACTAATATTAAAACTTCTTGTCAAAAAGAGTTAGAATATATCAAATAATTCAAACTACTTACTTTTTATTACCTTGGAGCCGGAATTTAACTCCCAATTTCACTCCTAGAATACTGATATGAGATTACTCACATTCCTTCTCCTTTTTTTAATCGGAAATTTTGGCTTTGCCCAAGTGCAGATTGTCGCTGAACAGGATCAAGACAGGAACCTTACGCTGCTTGCATTCAACAATGCAGAAATCCCTTACACTATTAGAATTGATTTTTTGAAACTTGAAAATCTTGAGTCTTTCGACGGAAGGGTAATTTATGCGGTAGCTTACCCCGGTAAAACTAATTTAGTGAAACTCCGATCAATCTATGTCAATGATAAAACCGGGTTTAATTACATCACCAAATTATACAAGGGAAACTACGAACCAAGTGTTCTGGAAATACCTGATTACTTGCTGCCAGTGCAAGAAGGAACCATTCTTAGCATGAGGCCTCTGACAAGCAAATCATCACAAAACCAAAAAAACTCAGAATCCGAAGTCTATACGGGTGTTGGCTTTTTCTTCGAAAATCCAACCATAATCTGCGCTCCACGAAAAGGAATTATATCAGAAATCAAGATGAATAGCGAGGAGACCCCATCTGGTATTTCGGATTTTGACTCAGAAAACTACGTTGAGATATACCACCTCGATGGCTCATTCAGTAGATTGAGCGGGTTAATGCCAAATTCCACAAAGCTGACTGTTGGCGAAGTCGTTTTTCCTGGCCAAGCTATCGGAGAATCCTCTTACGCTCTAAAAGAAGAAATGCATCATGTGAAAATGATCCAAAGCCGCTGGAAGATGGATGACTTTGGAATAATTTGGGTCAATTTCCCAGTACCCATTTTTGCAAGTCAGCAGGAAGTCCGAAGTGATGAGATTAATACGGCGCTCAAGTCCACACATCCCACCGATCTGATTTTAATGGAAATGGATAAAAAAGAACGCAAAAAGTATTTATCCAACTGACCGGAACACGATACATTTCAAGGGTGATTCCCATCTATCAAATGATAATAATAAGATCAAAATCTCATAGATCAACTTTACTGGCGCCCGAGTAAAACTAAAACCATAAAAAAAACATACGTCAGTTACCTCAAAATGAATATTTCAATGCCTTTCTGAAAACTACCCCCCATTTGAACCATCAGGGGTACATCACCTAGGTAGGTACAGGGAAATCACCACATCCTCATTTATAAGCCGTTTGATTTCCTAGGACGGGATTTTGTCGGACGTTAAAAATCTAAAATTCTAACCTTAACAAGTTAATTCAATATTTTTTTTGGAAATGGCGTTAGAAGGTATTTCATAGTTCCCTA
>JAFMBQ010000337.1 GCA_017858365.1 Algoriphagus sp.
AATCCCTCCGGCTGGTATGGGAAGACACTTTTTCCTCCAATCGCCTCATTCAGCAATCCCGAGGCAAAAAGCGCATTATCACGGATCAATTCACCGGGCAAGCGCACGGCAGGACCTCTCGCCAATAAGACATTGTCTGGATCTTTCTCCTCCAATTCTTTGCTCCTTAGGGAGGCTTGACGGTAGGTAGCAGAAGTGAGGATCAGGCGTTGCATCGCTTTCACATCCCATCCCGATTCCAGAAACTCAGTTGCCAACCAATCCAATAATTCCGGATGCGATGGCAATTGTCCCTGATTTCCAAAATCCGCTGAAGTAGCCACCAGCCCCCTTCCGAAGTAATTCTGCCAAAAGCGATTCACTGCCACTCGAGCCGTCAGGGGATTCTCGGGCGAAGTGGTCCATTGCGCCAAACCCAATCTGTTTTTGGGCAAGTTCTCCGGCATAGGAAGGATACTCTCCGGGGTATTTGGAAAAACTTCCTCGCCGTGGTTGCTGTATTCCCCTCGGGTCAGGATGTAGGTAGGTCGAGGTTCGGCCATATCCTGCATGATCATCATTTCGGGAATGTGTTCCACCGAATCCGCATAGGCTTTTCTGGAAGTCCGCATAGATTTCAGCTTTGCCTGATAGGGCTGAGAATGATTGTTCAGGTAGAAGCGCTTGAGTTGTTCTTTTTCAGTAGCGCTCAGATTTTCCGGAGCCTTGCTAAGTCTGCTTTTGTATTGCTCTTGATTGTAGATCTGAAGAATTTCCAGGGGAGAAAGTGTCTGATTATAAATACTGACCTCATCCGCAATTGCACCTTTCAGGCCCTTTCCTCTCCAGACTGCTCCCACTTGCAAACCTGGCTGTCTTCCCGGAAGAAGAATATCTTTGTAGAGCTTGTCATGGCTGGTGCGGGTAGGAAAAGAGTTGCCATTCAGGAAAACATCTAAGCCTTTTGCCTTGGCCGAACCATCGTAAGTGAGGGTCAGATTGATCCATTCATCCCGTGGGATATCACTTTCGCTGAGCTTGGTGATGGCGTTGTATGGCGCAGAGTGCGCCATCAAGACTTCCAGTTTGTTGTCTTTTAGGCTGAGATGGTAACCCCGCCAGTTGTAAAGCACTGCTCCCGAACCGCTATGAAAAATTGCTCCGGTGCTCAGGGTTTTGGGAATATTCACCCAGATGCTGACAGAGAAAGGATCGGATTTTGAAAATGCCCCGGGACCTCCGAGTTCAAGCCACATATCACCATTGAGTTTGACTCCTTTCCCCGAAACTCCATCCACATAGGTGGGTGGCTGATTTTTTACCTCACTGCTTTCCATCGAGCCCTTTTGAGCAGGATTAAGCTTGTTTTGAATACTAGCTTGGTCAAAGGTGTAATAGGCGATTTGACTTGCTGGAAATTCCCGTGTTGCCTCTCGTTGATAGGCTTTGGAAGCCAGCCAATCTGCAAAAGCTTTTTCTTCGGCTTGGATCACTTCCGATAGCGTTGCCTCTTCTTTCTCCTTTTGCGAAAGCAGGTAATCCAGCAACTGATCCTTTTTCTTATCCGTCAGCAGCATGGTCGGAGCAGGCATCGCATCATCCCAGGAAATCTGCCCTGCTTCTTCCACCCGATTGAAAAAGCTGCTGAGTTCGTAGAAGTTTTTCTGGGAAATGGGATCGTATTTATGATCATGACATCGGGCGCAACCTACCGTCAAAGCCAGAAAAGCCGTTGCCATGGTACTCGTTCGATCCACGACATATTCCACCCGAAATTCCTCCTCGACTATTCCTCCCTCCATGTTTTGGGGATGAATGCGATTGAAAGCCGTAGCAATCAATTGGGGCTTGCTAGGGTTGGGCAGCAGGTCGCCCGCTAATTGATCGATGATAAATTGATCGTAGGGAAGGTTGGAATTGAAGGCGTTGATCACCCAATCCCGGTAAGGGGAAGCATCCCGATAGCGATCCACCGTGTAGCCATGCGTATCTGCAAATCGGGCGATATCCATCCAGTGCATGGCCATTTTCTCCCCGTAATGATCGGAATTGAGCAGTCGGTCCACCTGCTTCTCATAGGCGTTTTCAGACTTGTCAGCGAGAAAGGATGCTATTTCAGCGCTACTTGGTGGCAATCCGATCAGATCCAGACTTAGCCTTCTGAGCAGGGTTTCCTTATTTGCTTCCGGGGAAGGAGCGATTCCTTCCTCTTCCAGTTTGCTCAGTACAAATAAGTCAATGGGGTTTTTGGACCAAGTTTCATCTTTGATTTTGGGAAGAGGATGCTTTTCAGGTTTGATAAATGCCCAATGTTCCTTGTATTCTGCGCCGTCTTCGATCCACTTGATCAGGATTGCTTTTTCCTTTGGGGACAAGCTTAGATTGGATTCCAGCGATGGCATTTTATAGTCAGCCTCCTCAGAAATAATCCGGTAAAAGAGTTCGCTCTTTCGAAGACTGCCGGGAGTAATTGCCTTTTTTCCGGGAGAATTGGGTAAGTCCACAAAAGCCATTTCAGGCGTATGGAAGCTTAAACCGGCTTTTTGAGCGGCGAGATCTGGCCCGTGACAGGCGAAGCATTTGTCGGATAAGATGGGTTTTACATGGATGTTGAAATCCAGTGCTTCCGGTAATGCGTCGTATGCCAGCTGCACCTCCTCTGGTAGCTCAGGAGTGCAGGAATAAAAAAGAAAGAGTATGGGTACTAAACTTAGAAGCCTTGGGTTCATCGACAGAATAATCTATCTCTTAAACTACTGGAAATTAGGCATTATCCGAAATGAAGAGTAGGTAATGTTTGATGGATGGTAAGATTTAAGCTGCTAATCTGTACAAATGGAAAAAGAAGCACCTGACTTATTTAAATCCTGCTCGTTTGAGCCATGAGTGAGCCTGCCTAGTGCATAGGCTAGTATTGAGTATTTCATTTTACCGATTTCAGGAAGTAAAAACCTTCCGAATTAACGCGTGGTAAGAATAACCTCTCCTGGAGATTCAGCATTCCCCTCATCTTCTGCGGTAATAAAAATTGAGCTTGGTTTGGAGGAGCTCACTGTAAATAAGGATCCCATAAAGGCTTTGGAAAAGAAGCCGGTAAAGATTCGTAACTGACCGATATTTTTGGTCTCATTTTCTTGGTTTTTTTCCAAACTGCATAGGTATTTTTTTATGGAGTCAACTAATATGTGGGGGGGCAGCCCATTGAATATTAGGTTAAGAGCAGTAGCGGATAAACCCCCGTCACTTTTCTTCTGACCGAGAGCCTTTTTCAACACAAAGCGGTTTGAGTACCTACCCAAACCGCTTTTGATTTTATTATAGAATTGTGAGATGTATTTAATTCAACGCTTTTAACAAGGTGGTTGCTGCAAGTTTTCCCAGCTCATTAGAGGCCAATGGACTTGCGCCAGTGATGAGTTTTCGATCCAAACAAACCGTTTTGTCGGACTTGGTATTGACAATAATAGCGCCTAGGCTTTTAAGTTTTTCGCTTAAACCCCAAGGCATGTGACCGGGTAAATAACCAATCATTGGGGTTTGCTTGTCCACGGAATCAGGAAACACAGCCATTTGGTATCCTTCGTATAGAAATTTCTGATTATGAAGTGTCGTTGTTAAAAATGAACCAGGACCATGACAAAGGCTTATCGTAAACAGGTCATTTTGGTGTGCCCAATTCAATACTTTTCCCACGTTTTCATCTTGTGGTATTCCGAGCATAGACCCATGTCCTCCAGGTATAAATACTGCAGCAAAAGATGCCGCGTCCGTGAATGAAGTATCAATAAAATCTTGTAGCTTTTTCGGTTGCTCAAAATTCGAGTTGTATTCAGTATAGATAGCTTTTACCTGCTCATCTTTTTCTGGGAAAGCCCACATTTCAAAGACCACTGGTTTGCCTGTTGGAGTTGCTATTTCAAATTCAAACCCCGCATTTTTAAGATGCAGCATCGGTACCAAGGCTTCCACTGGGTGATTTCCAGTAGAAAACAATTTACCATTTTGCATTTTCATGTTTTTCTGCTCGGTAAAAATCACTAAGATCTTTGACTTCTTTCCTTCATATTTTTGGTATGAAATATTTTCAAAATCAGTTTTTTGAACCGTTCCTAGTTTCAAAGCAAGTTTTGATGGACTGTAAGATCCGTCAGATTCTAATTTTGGGGCAATTCCCAATATTTTTTTTAACATCATTTTTTATTTTGTGTACTAATTATTTTTTTCTCCAAGCCGCCCATGCACCAGAGGACCAGACAGCCCAAGCAATTAGTACAGGTTGAAAGAATAATCGTATAAATCTCGCCCGGTCAGAATCGAGTGCTCCAAAAGCATCTTTTTCCCCAAGGTATTGAGCGATATTTCCAGGAAATATCAGGATGAAAAATAGTGCAAGTGCCCATCCAAATTGTATTCTTTTTTTGCTCCAGAAAGCTAATCCAAGACCCAAGGCGATTTCAACAATCCCGGATAGTAAGACTACCAAATCCTTGCTCAATGGAAGCCAATCAGGTACTTGAGCTTGAAAATCGATGCGATTAAAAGTTAAATGACTAAATCCTGCATAAATCATAAAAGCTGCCAAGAGAATTCTAAATACATTTTGAACTGTTGTCGTCTTGTTTGTCTGTTTCATTTGGGGATGTTTTCCAAATTGATTTTTAATCAATTCTTAACTGATTTTGATTACAATTTTACCTTTTGCTCTGCCTGAGGCCAGGTGTTCAAATGCCTCAATACTTTCGGAGAAGGGATATATTTTATCAATGATTGGTTTGATTTTTTCATCTTCCACCAAGGATTTGATTTCAGTCAATTGAGCGCCATTCGGGTGCATGAAAATGTATTTATAGCTTGCACTTTTAGCGCTGCTTGCTTGAGCCAATTCCGCTGGTAGTTTGTAATCCGTCATTCCGAACATCTGAGCACATGCTTCATCCAATGGTCCAGCAATGCTTACTACTTTCCCGCCTGGTCTGACCACTTCAAAAGATTCTAGAGTATAGTTTTGGCCAAGAGTGTCAAATACGATATCTACGTCTTTGGCGATGCTTTTGTAATCTTCCGTTTTATAATCAATGACGCG
>JAFMBQ010000338.1 GCA_017858365.1 Algoriphagus sp.
CGAAGAACTTTGGCTTTTTTGATCTCAACAGCTCCTGAATCTGCTGGGATTTCTTTCTCCAGATTCAGCATGAAGGTGTATTCAAAAATGATCACCGGATCAGGACTTTGCATTGCAGAAATCAACATCCCTCTTGCATCTTCATGGGTACCTACAGAAAGAACAATCAATCCCGGCACATGGGCAAAAAATGGCTCCCAACTATGCGAATGCTGAGCCGCCAACTGACGTCCTATGCCACAACCCATCCGGATCACCACCGGAACATTCAACTGTCCGCCAGACATATGGAGAAGAGTCGAAGCATTGTTGACTATTTGATCCATAGCGAGAAGACTGAAATTGACAGTCATCACCTCCACGATCGGCTTCATACCGGCAAGTGCCGCCCCTATTCCTGCACCAGTAAATCCGGATTCTGACAGCGGCACATCCATAATCCGATCTGCTCCAAATTCCTTCAACAATCCTTTACTCACGGCGAATGCTCCACCATAATTCCCAACATCTTCGCCCATCAGAAAAACCCGCTCATCTTTTTGCATGACATCTCGAATAGCCTGTTTGATAGACTCTCGATAGGTTATTTTGATCATATCGCTCATATCGATTCCGTTTCAGAGTATACAAATCGGGTAAGGTTACCAGTATCTTCAAAAGTTCCGTTTTCCGCAAATTCAATAGCCTCTTGAATCTGTGCATCTACTGCTTTTTCGATTTCGGTTATTTGCTTTGCCGTAATGAGTTTCTCCTTCAGTAAAAATTCCTGAAACTTTGGAATTGGATCTTTCTTTTTCCACTCCTCCACTTCCGATTTTTCTCTATATAATTCGGCATCAAACATCGAATGCGCCCGAAATCGATAGGTATTACAAACCAGAAAATAGGGCTTCCCTTTTTCCTTGATAGTCTTCACCGCTTTTTGGGCGGCTTCCATCACTGCCAAAAGATCCATTCCGTCTACTGCTGCAGATTCAATTCCATATGCGTCACCCTTGTTCTCCAATTGCTGCATGGCATGGGTTAATTTAATGGCAGTACCCATCGCGTAAAGGTTGTTTTCACAAATAAAAAGCACCGGAACTTGCCATAAAGCAGCAAGATTCATCGATTCATGAAACTCACCTTCTGCGGCAGCTCCTTCTCCAAAAAAGCAGCAAGTCACGTTATTTTTCTTTTGTTTTTTGGCTGCCAAAGCCATTCCCACCGCCAATGGCAAATGCCCACACACGATTGCATTTCCTCCAAAAAAATTCTTTGAGGCATCAAAAAGATGCATGGAGCCTCCACGGCCTTTGCTGCAACCTTCCTGCTTTCCATACATCTCCGCCATGATAGCATTCGGATCCACTCCTCGCGCCAATGCATGTCCATGCTCCCGATAGGTACACAAAATATTATCTTCTTCAGTCAACGCTTGAATAACGCCAACTGCTACTGCTTCCTCCCCCGAATAGAGGTGAAGGAATCCCCGGATTTTGGACTTGGTATACTCCTCCGCAGATTTCTCTTCAAACCTTCGAATGAGTATCATTTGCTGCAAAAGCCTCTGTCCTTCTTTTGAATCTAATTTTTTCTTCTTTTCCATGATTTTAACCTTTTTCAAGTGTTGACAAATCTCCTTCTGGCAATCCCAATTCACGGGCTTTAAGCAACCTTCTCAAGATTTTTCCACTTTTAGTTTTGGGAAGGCTTTCGATAAAGGAAATTTCTTTGGGCGCTACTGCCGGACCCATCGTTTTTCTAGCGAAACCAATCAACTCTTGGCGCATTTCGTCGGTAGGCTCGAAACCCTCTTTCAGGACAACAAATGCCTTGACCAATTCTCCGATGGATGGTTCAGGCTTTCCAATTACCGCAGCTTCCACCACTGCCGGATGCTTCATGAGTGTACTTTCCACTTCAAAAGGACCGACCATGTGGCCAGAAGTTTTGATGATGTCATCTGCCCTTCCGATAAACCAGAAGTACCCATCCTTATCAATTTTTGCAAGATCCCCAGAGATATACCAGTCTCCTTTGAAGCATTTTTGGTAGCGTTCTTCCTCATGGAGATAGCCTCTGAAAAGAGAAGGAAACCCCTTTTTCAAAACCAAATGACCTTGATTTTCCGGTTGATCATAGATCTTGATTTCTGAACCGTCCACATCTGCAATCGCTGCGATTATTCCGGGAAGTGGCTTTCCCATGGAACCTGGTTTTACCTCCATCGAACGGTAATTGGCAATCATTATCCCTCCGGTTTCTGTTTGCCACCAATTATCCAGCACGGGAACTCCAAAAGCTTTTTGTCCCCAGGTCACAGCTCCGGGATGAAGTGGCTCACCTACACTCAGCACCAATCTCAAATTAGAAAGATCATATTTTTCTTTGGGCACGAGCTCCATCCGCATCAATCTTCGGATGGCTGTTGGCGCAGTATACCACACATTGACTTTCTGCTTTTCCAAAATGGAATACCAGCGCAAGGCATCAAATTCCTCTTCATCTATGATGCTGGTTACGCCGTTGACCAAAGGAGCAATGATCCCATAAGAAGTCCCGGTCACCCAACCTGGATCTGCAGTACACCAAAAAACATCCCCCTCATGAAAGTCCAATACATATTTTCCTGTGGCATAATGGGTAAGTACGGCCTGGTGAACGTGCAAAGCTCCTTTCGGCATTCCTGTGGTCCCACTTGTAAAATGCAACAAAGCCGGGTCTTCCGAATCGGTGGGAGAAATAATGAATTCTTCAGAGGCTTCCCCCATGAGTTTGGTCAAGGAAAGAGCTTTCTTATCTACATGCTCAGCTGAGTCCGTCAGTAAGATGAAATCTAAGGAAGGAAGCCGATCGAGAAGCCCCTTGATCTTTTTTTCATAAAAATTTTTATTGGTGACCAACACTTTTGCGTCACCCTTACTCAATCGTTGAAAAATGGGTTCTGGTCCAAAAACCGAGAACAAGGGACAAAAAACAGCTTTGAATTTCAACGTCCCTAAAGCCGCGATATACAAGTCCGGCACTCGGCCTAATAAAGAAAATACCCGATCTCCTTCTTTTAATTTTAAGCCAGCCAGAAGATTGGCAAACTTGGAAGACTGAGTCTTTAAATCTCCATAGGAGTAATCGTCAGTCTTTTCCTCCTTACCGATAAAGCGAAGGGCGACCGTATTTTTCAAGTGGCCAGAAGCATGCCGATCTACCGCCTCATGTGCAATATTCAGTCCTTTTCCGTTGGGTAATCCTGATAATTGACTGCGCTCCTTTTGCCAGTCAAAATGTTGATACAGCTTAGTGTAATCGGTTAAATTGGGTTCTTTCATAACTAGATCTTAAAATTTGAAAATTTTAGAAAGCCCGGTTTTAGCCGGTTTTTCAATCTTTCAATCCTCAAAAAATCAAGTGAGGAATTGATCCTTTCTTAATTTACCATTTTATCAAAGTCAAATCGAATTTGAGCCCAATCATTTAGCCGTTAATGACTTATATCATATTCTTCGGCATTGAAATGCGATGTTTTGGAGACTAAATGAACAGATAACTCCTAAAAAATGACAGAATCATCCTCTCCGGTGGAAATGTGGATTTAGGGAAGTTGCCTTTTTAAGCTTGCGGCTAAGGGCACAAAGGTTCTCTCCAAGTACACGAAGGGTTTAAACCACATAGAAAAGCATAGTCACATAGTGCTATAGAATTCGAAAAAATAAAATTTCCCTCAGGATTAGCTTAATAGAACAACCAGATGGGGATTTACAAATTCTTTTTTTGAAAGGTGTATTATACAACTTAGCGTAAATATCCACTACCTCACCATATCCCAATTAATAGGGAAAAAAGCCATCTCAATTCCTGAGATGGCTTTGAATCACTATTTATCAATGGAGTTCTCCATAGAGGGTCACTCCGCATTTTGGATTCCAATCATTCGCTAAACTTCTTTCTTGAACAAGTAAGCTCTTGGTGCTTTTTGATTTCCGAAACAAGAAAGAGTAATTACCAATAATTATTGGTTCTGAAAGAAAAAGAAAGTTGTCTTTTTTTGCATTTCTAACAAGCTTAAATCTTTTCCCAAGTTTCTTCTTTACAAGTCTTTTAACTACAAGATCTCCTACCAATCCTCTTAATTTTTCAAATGCTCTTTCCATTTCTGGATCGTCAAAGACGCATAAACCTATACCATCTTCCCTTCGATTATCTTTATCCCAGATGAGTTCCATCCACGATTCATATCCGATGGTTTGGTAGTAAATTTGGATTGATTCCTCCGTTGATTTTTTAAAAGAGGAATCAATTATTTTATGCTCTTCCTCGCACAATTCGATTCTTACTTGGGTAAATCCTTTACTTGAGAAGAACTCCGCAAACATAAATACCCCGACTATTAAGAATACCTTAATTACACTTTTCACCATTTCCCTACGCTTCATTTTCAATGATTTCATTTATTCCTGGCCAGCTACTGCCAGCTGGAAAGAAATTAGCCATCTCATTTTGTGAGATGGCTAATGAAATATTTTTAATCGATAAAGACAACATAGAGTGGAATCGAGCATTCATACTCCCAATCTCCGTTCTGATTCTTTTTTTGAATTCGAAGACTCTCAGAGTATTGATATTTAAATAACATAAAAGAATAGTTTCCAACAATTATAGGCTCCGTAATTGACAAATAGGAATCGTCCTTCAAATCCTTAACCAAGATAAATCGTTTACTTAGCTTCTTTGGATTTAGCTCTTTGACTTGGATATTCATTACGTGATCAATAAGTTGATCGATGGATCTTTCCAGTTGGGGATCTTCAAAAGTGCAAAGTCCTATTCCTCTTTTCTCCCTGTAATAATCTCCATATAATAAATGAACCCAAGATTTATAATCAACAGTCTGATAGAAGATTTTTGTTGATTCCTTTCCGGAATTTTTAAATGAGTCTTCTATCACTTTGTATTGTTCCTTCGTCAGCTCCTTTTTAGTTTGGGCCTCTGATAAGAAGGAGATTAGTGCCAAGGTGATTGTTCCTAACTGCTTAAATAACTGGACCAGTTTTGTTGCCTAAACTAGGAACA
>JAFMBQ010000339.1 GCA_017858365.1 Algoriphagus sp.
CCTGCAGGATCCCCTGTTTTAGAAGTGATTTTAGCCCTCAGCGCTACCATGGAAGGAGATACTACCTCTTTTTATCTCGCAAAAAAACTTAGCGAAAAAGGCATTAAAGTCAGCACCATTTCTCGTGGGATCCCAGTTGGTGGAGAACTTGAGTTTACCGATGAGGTTACGCTTGGAAGAAGTATCATGACTCGAATAAATTACTCAACTACTTAAAAAACCTTTTGGTAAGACCAAACAGCGGTCTATATTTGCAAACCCAAAATTGGGGGATTAGCTCAGCTGGCTAGAGCGCTACACTGGCAGTGTAGAGGTCATCGGTTCGACTCCGTTATCCTCCACTTTAATTAAAAGCTTTGCAGTGATGTGAAGCTTTTTTTATTTAAAGAAGGTGTATTTTGTCTATATCCTATATTCTGTAAAGACTAATAAATATTATATCGGTTCTACTGAAAATGTAGAAAGTCGTTTGAAACACCATAACTCAGCCTCAACTCCTTCCACAAAATCTGGAGCACCTCTTTGGGAAATCAAACTAATTGAGGTTTTAACAGATAGGTCAGCTGCTTTAAAACGAGAGTTGGAAATCAAAAAGAAAAAAAGCAGAAAGTACATCGAATGGTTAATCGATCAGAAGGGCTAGTCCGTCCCGCTAGCCAGCGGGAAGGTCATCGGTTCGACTCCGTTATCCTCCACTTTAATTAAAAGCTTCGCATTACTGCGAAGCTTTTTCTGTTTGCAGGTCATGTGTTTCGTTCCTATCCTGCATTCTTTGAAAACTGATAAGCATTACATGGGATTTATAGATGTTATGGGAACCCTGTTAAACATCATAGTTCTAATGCTACTCTGCCAACAAAATCACGCTCATCACTTTTGGAATTAAAATATTCTTAAGTAAACCCTTACCATTCAGTGGTTCTGAAAAGAGAATCTCAAATCAAAAAGAAGATAAGTCAAGAATCAATCTAAGGGATTATTCCTGATCAAAAAACAATTCGATCGGCTGTTTAGACATGCGTTCATCGGTGGGTCGGTTCCTATATGGGAATGGAAAAGATATCGCCTAGAATCTATCTGAATTAGTACTAAATCAGGCCTAATTCTATCTCCCAAAAGCCACCGCGAGAGAAGGGAAAACATTAATTTATTTTCTATTTATTGGCACTTATTAAATAAGTAAACAAAAAAAGTTAAAATAATTGAAAACTTATTTTTTGACGTAAATCCCATAAAAAATATGGAAACTGAATCTCCACATTAGTTTTTTGCACTTCAATTTAATACTCAAAAAATCAATCAAATCAATTGATTTACAGTTGATTAAATAATAAAAAAGGCCTTTTAATTTACTTATATTAGGTTCTATCTCTCAATTCAACGATTGAGAAAAAGTAGAATTTAATGGACTTAAAACTAAATATCAAGCACTTCCTTTCCATTGCTTTTTTTTTAATAGCGATGGCAGATGCTGATACGCTTTTTGCCCAGTGCCCTCAGAATAATTTCACAGTAACGGGATTTCAGTTGCGAGATCAAAACGGTCAAATATTCACCGAAACTGACAACTATACCTTAGGGCAACCTATAACTGGAGAACTTTGGGTGATTTTTGGCGGATCTTCCAATAACGGGTATAATATGCTGATGTATTACGATGTTTACCAAAACGGAATCCAAATCAGCGATGACGGTTATGACTGTCTTTTTTCGGGAATCCAGGCCCAACAAAATATTTGGGTAAAAGTCCGAAATTTCAATTGGAATTGGGGAGATGTCATCGAAATCAAAGATATTTTCATGTATTGGGAAACCGGAACTGCCAAATCCGGAACCACATGTGTGGTAAAAACAAAAAGCAACATTAATTCACAGTGTTACGGAAACCAAGAAGGGTACACTGCTTCAGTACCCCTTTACCCAAAATTTGATTTTACCAGTAATGGGATTTGCAATACCAACATCCAGTTTACCAATCAAACCATAGGTGGAACCCCTCCATATAATTATTCTTATAGCTGGGATTTCGATAACGACAACATTTCTGATTCTAACCTTGCCAATCCCACTTATAATTTCCCCAGCACTGGCATTTACCCAATTAATTTAACTGTATTTGACGGAACCTCTACGACCAAAATCACCAAAGACATCTATATTGACCCTAATTTTGGAATAATTGTAGACATTTTCCCTACCAAAAACAATGAAGAATCTGGGATAATTTATGTCCAAAATGTAACTGGGGGTACAGCTCCCTATTCTTATTTATGGACTGGCCCCAATGGGTTTACTAGTACAGACAAGGACATCTTTAATCTTATAGATGGATTATATCAACTGACTGTCACAGATGCAAATGGCTGCTCCCAAACCGAAGAATACCTCATGGAAATTGCTTCGGTTCTGAATTTGGAGTGGAAATCTTTTGAACTCATCTTAAATGAAGATAAAATCAAAGTAATGTGGGAAATGAATTCGGATGTTATTGGTACCGAATATGTCATTCAACGAAGCGAAGGAAATATTTCCGCATTTCAATCAATCGCCTCCATAAAATGTCAAAATTCTAGTCTTAGTGAGGTTAAATATGAATTTGAAGACCCTAAACACACTCGATTCGACGAATACATTTACTATCGAATCAAAAGAAAACATGGGGAAAACATAGACTTTAGCCCAGTAAAAATGATCAAACAGGAAAGCCTGAGCCCTCAGGATACTTGGTTGGTGTTTCCCAACCCCTCTTCAGATGGAGTTTTTAACGTCAAATTCAAAAATTCAAATCCCTCCAATGTGCAAACTGTCATGCTGGACGTGTATGATGCCAAGAATTTATCCAAAAAAGTAAGTTTATCTATAAAGTCTGGACAAACGGTAAAACTTGAGGAGCTTTTTGGAACATTACCAAGGGGAATAATTTTTCTGAAAATTCAAACAAGTGAACACAGAGAAGTTTTTAAACTTAAAAATGAAAACTAGAATGTGTCCAGACCTAAAATAATGAATAGTTCTTTCAAACTCCTTAAAAGCTTCAGTTCCCTAGTAACCATTCCTGACCGTAGCAAATAGAAATCTTTCGGGTCAAGACTACTATAAATTCAAAGGGTCTTCCACATTGTAGTAAAAGTTATTTATTCAACTCTATTTTCTTCAGGTCCTTTAAAAACTAAATCGGTTTATTTACCGTATTCTGAGAACGTTAACCTGATTTTATGAAAGTGCCCACACTACTTCTTTTTCCCATTTTACTATTCTTTTCATGCACCGAAGATCCAGAATGTGTCGATGCAGCCACTGGAGAAGAAATTACAATTCAAGTTTTTGATACAGCTACGTATTGTAAGGAAAACCTTTCCATAACCTTCAATGCTTATCCGAATGAATCGAGATGCCCTTCAGATGTTACTTGTGTTTGGGCTGGATTTGTGGAGGTAGAATTACTTATCAATGAAAAAGGTAAGGACACAGTTTTAAAATTATCAACTGAGCCAAATGTATCAGGCATTCCTGTTCTGGCAAATGTCGGAGTTTACTCCATTAAATTAATTGATGTAATACCGTATCCAGCGACTAACATTCGAATTGACCCTAATCAATTCAAAGTGATTCTTTTGGTAGAAAAACCTTGATTGGGCTCTTCTTAGCAGGACTTCCTTATTCCATTGATTCAATCTCTTGAATTAATTTTTTTGCAGCTTCAGGCATTTCACCAGAATTTTTCACTGGCTCATCAGGCTTGAACTGCCCCTCAAAGCCCGAGCAATCAATTAACGTATATCCGTTACTTTTTCCAACTTCAGATAAAGATTGCCGATAAAATCCATTATGTTGGAAATTTTTCGCCCAAAGGGTGATTTCCTTATGATTGTAAGACAAATGACCTACCGGATCAGAAGAAAGGACCTCAGCGTCGCCAAATTTGGTGTTAGGATAAGTTCTGAATTCATAATTGGCTTTATAAATTAAATAAGATTCATGCTCCTCCCCGTTATTCAGCATTTCGCCTATAGACTTTATCTCAAAGTCTAAAGAACCACTCGATTCAGGAAGTGCCCTATCGAGTTTTAAACACATCGCATATTTCACCTCATCATCACCTTGCATCCACTCAGAGACATAGGTTCTTGTTTTTTCCACAATTCTAAAATTTTGCCCCTGAAAGATTAATTCATCGCCTGCGTGAAGTTCAATTGATTTGGCATAAACGCTCTGTGCATCTTTTAATCGAAGTTTGACGATGCCCTTCCCAAAAGGACGAACCCTGAATTGAGAAGCATTAATTACGGCATCTCGCCCGTCAATCACGAAGGTAAAGCGATCAAAATGAAGTAAATGAGAAACGTTTCCCTCTCCAAAATCATAAGTGAAAATTTGGTAAATCGTATGACCTGAAGTAATCGTAAACACATTATCTTCAAGATTCCCCCTCACTTTGATCCTCGGTGAGGCAAACGACTCTTCATCCTTAAAGTCAGTTTTTACATTTTCAAAAACCGCAAAAAGTCCTCCACCAAAATTTGCTTTGAAATCCATGAATCCTGGTCCCCTGTGAGAGATGCCTTTTCCAATCACATAATTCCCTGGTTCACTTGAATACATGAACCCATATCCAAAACCTACTTGATTATACCTTGAATCTTTACCATTGACCTCAAGGGTGGTATTCATATTTATCACCGCTACTTTAGCCGTTTGACCCTTATTTGGGGTGGATCGGAATAGGCTAGTAAAAAATAACTGAGCACCGTTGACTCTACGATGGGGCGGCAAAAAATTCACATTTCTGATTACAATCGTAATACTATTTCCGCCAAAATCAAACAAGCTACCAGCTTGTCTCTTGGTATTTATTGCAGACCATGGAAAAAAATCCTCAAGCCCAAGTTTTAGATTGGACCCATTTTTTGCCAGCAGATAAAAATCTCTAGACAAATCAGTTTTTTCGTACTCTGGAATGACATAGGTTTTGCCGTCTTGGAGCTCAATAGTTTTTGTGGGAGAATATTTAACCGAATTCATTGCAGATCGGAAAGCAAGACTGTT
>JAFMBQ010000016.1 GCA_017858365.1 Algoriphagus sp.
TCCATAAATAAATTATGAAATCGACTTAACAAAACCGTCCAATTGTTCGTGTTAAATTGAGAAAGTTAAATTTAATCAGCAAAATAATGATCGTAACCACCACAAACAATTTAGAAGGGTATCGAGTCGATGACTATTTAGGGATAGTATCGGGCGAAACAATTATAGGAGCAAACGTATTTAAAGACTTTTTCGCAAGTATAACTGACATTGTCGGAGGTAGAGCCTCGGCTTATGAGCGTGTGCTCCGAGAAGCAAAGTCCACCGCCATGTCAGAAATGGAAATGCAAGCGAGGTCTTTTGGAGCCAATGCGATTATTGGAATAGACTTAGACTATGAGACCATTCGAGAGGGCATGCTGATGGTCACTGCTAGCGGCACAGCAGTAAAAATCACCAAATTATAAATCAAAAAAGCCCTGTATTCAGGGCTTTTTTAGCAATTCCAAAACTTTTAAGGAACTCGCCTTCTTACAATAATAACCCTTTACAATAACTAAAGGCGCAGATTTACACATATCCATACATTTAGTTTTGATCAGCTTAATTTGCCCTTTTAATGGTACTGTATTGGTTGCATTCTTTAATTCTTTACAAAGGTTTTTAGCTCCCGATTTTTTACAGTCTGACCCAGTACATACAAAAATCAATTCTCTTTTTATCTGCATTACATTCCTGAAATATTTTGCATCATTAATCCGCAAATATAGGCCCCATAAGTCCCTACGGCATACCCTAGAACTGCTAGTAATACTCCCACAGGTGCCAGAGAGGAGTCAAAAGCTGATGCAACAATTGGTGCTGAAGCAGCCCCTCCCACGTTGGCCTGAGACCCAACAGCTACATAGAAGAACGGTGCTTTGATAATATAAGCCACAATCAGCATAACTAAAATATGGACAATCATCCAAACAATCCCTACCAAAAATAAAACAGGACTATCGAATATTGCACCCAAATCCATCTGCATCCCGATAGTTGCTACTAATACATAAAGAAGCACACTACCCAATCTGGATGCTCCGGCTCCTTCTAAATTTCGTGCTCGGGTAAACGATAATGCTAACCCAATAGTGGTGGCGATCACTACAATCCAGAAAAACGAAGAATTCAAAGAGTATTGAGCAAGCTCAGGATAATTGACGTCAATAAATGGAGCAAGGATATCTGCTATAAAAGTTGCCAATCCAGTGACTCCAAAACCTACACCAAGGATAATCATGGTATCAGATAGGGTTGGGATTTTCATAATTCCCTTTCTAAAATCAGCAATTTTATCTCTCAACTCATAAATCGCAGAACTGTCAGCTCTGAAAAACCGATCAATTTTTTCGGGTTTTGCTGCCCAATAAAGTAAAACCGCGGTCCAAAGGTTTGCGACTAATACATCCACTGCAATCATTTGACTGAATAAGGTAGAACTAGGCTCAAAGACTTTAAGCATTGCCGTTTGATTTGCACCACCACCAATCCAAGAACCTGCAATCGTAGATAACCCTCTCCATACCTCATTTGGACCATTTCCCCCCAGAAGTTCTGGATAAAAATAGCCAACAGTAAACAAGGCAACTGGCCCTCCAATCATAATCCCAAATGAACCAGCTAAAAACATAGTAAGAGCCTTAGGACCAAGCTTCAAAATCCCTTTGATATCAATACTAATCGTGAATAAAACCAAGGATGCAGGGAGCAGGTACCTACTGGCTACGCCATAAAGTTTAGAAGTGTCTCCGGAGATCCATCCAAAAGAATTAAACAAAGCGGGGATGAAATAGCAAAGCAATACCGTAGGAATTACTGAGTAAAATTTCTTCCAAAAGGGATGATCGCTTGCTGATGTTGAAAAAATCAACGCCAAAGTGGCCATCAACAAACCGAAAACTACTGCATCATTTGTGAGTAAGGGACTTTCTTCCATAAACTTTCAAAGGTTCCTGCAACAATACCAACAAAAGACCAATATCCCCAAAAATTCTAATTTCCTCCATTTTTAAGAACCTGGATAAATTCTTCTAAAATCATTGCAGTGGCTCCCCAAACTACCTCATTCGAGAGATCGAAATATGGGGTATCCAATTTTAACAGCCCTCCTATTTCTAATATTTTTTGTTTTCTTGTTTCGAGCGCTAATAACTGCTTGAGTGGAGTTTCGATAATTCGATCGACCTCTTTAATTTCTGGTATAAACTCAGGTTTTCGTTCGGAATACCCAATAATGGGACTCACTAGAAAATTACTTGCCGGAATAAACAAGTCAGAAATTTGGCCTAGGAGTTTTACATCTTCAGGCAAAACGCCTACTTCCTCCCAAGCTTCACGAACAGCCGTGTAAGAAATATTCTCATCCTCTGGCTCCATTTTTCCTCCTGGAAAAGCAATCTGTCCACTATGAACACCAGAATATATAGGTCTCTTGATTAATGGAAAAAAAGCTTGATCAGCATCAGGGTAAATAAGAATTAGCACTGCCCCTCTTCTAGAATTTTCAGAAAAATTAAAATTGAATCTCCTCGGATCAATAGGGTGTGGGGACATAGTTTTCTGCGCAAGCTGACCTGGGAGTGGTTTTTTAAGACCATTCTTTATCGAAATGATTGCATGCTCGAAATCCATTTTAATTGAGTGCTACTTGCTTGATCTTTTGATCAAGGTATGAATCCAGCTCGTAGGTGGTTGCGGTTGAGGAGAGATTGAATTGCCAGATTTTATGTTCATCTACATTTATAAACCAAGCCATAGGGCGAAATCCGGACTCCTCTTGAAAATACCCCAAAACCACAAATTCATTTTCATTGATCCATTCTCCTTCTTCAAACATGCCAGAAGGCCCCATAAATAACAATCGCTCTTTCATCCCATCTGCTCGATACCAAATTACTTCTGAGTCGGGGTTCAAAAAAGGAGTATCGATCGCATCCTGAGCTTCTATTTTATAGCTGTAAATATCCATGGTGCCGTTTGCGGTAGGATGGACAAACTGATAAGGGAAAAGTGGATCATCTTGTAGGATTGGATTTTTCTCAGGCATTTCTTGAGGATCTATCGAGTCAGTCAAGACCATTTTAAAATTATTGGAATCAAAAGGACCAATAAGTTTACTCCAGTGATTATACCAATTCTTTTTTTGAGCTAGAACTACGTCTAGCTGGTTTTTCATTTCAAGCTCCTTTGCCTCCTCAATATCCAAATTACCGCCTTCTACACTTTCATCCGAAGTGTTGGAAGTACAGGCCACGCTAAACAATGCAGCGAAGACTATTAAAAAACAAAAATCCGAAGTCAATTTCAAAACCTTCATAATCATTAAATTAAACATTCAAGCTAATCAGCCACCACTGAAAATCAAAAAAGGCCTGGATAAAATCCCGGCCTTTTCCTGCTCTCAAACCTATTAAACCTATTGTAGATATTCTGTAATGAATACTTTCGAAAAGTATAAAATGTTTTCATATACTCCAAACAATCGATTGCGAAAGATTTTCTGAATTTTATTCTCCTCTTGATTTTTAAAGTTTGAGCTGCTTTTTGGAGCAAAAATTTATTTTTAAAACAGTATAAATTTTTTCCAGATTTACCTTTCCCCTTATTTACAGATTCAATCTATCCTCATGCCTCAAACGCTAGCAATCTCTTTGGCCGAAAAAATCCTTCAAGGATTTAAAACTTACATGAGTTTCTTCGATACTTATACGAAACTTGTTCCTACGTATTTCCAAGAGCGAAATTGGATCGAAATACAGCTTATTCACCAGCAACGGCTAAGGCTTTATAAAGACCTTTTAGTGCCCTTATCGGAAGAGTGCAAAGAAATCCTGAAACATCATGCCACTGAACCCTCAAGCTGGGTATATGTAAAGAATCATTATTCCAAATTGATTGTAGACATGTATAACGTTGAGCTGGCAGAAACTTTTTTCAACTCCGTGGTTCGGAAAATACTTCCTAAAAAGGTTGTAAATGAAGATTTTATGTTTGTGGTAGAAGGCTTCGATTCCATAGAAATTACAGAAAATAGTGAGCTTATCCAGACCTATCCAGCATCCTTGGGAGTTGAAAGAATCATTCGACAAATTTTAGCAGATTATGATTTCGGGGCCCCATATCTGAACCGAGAGCAAGATGTCCGTTTCTTGGTGAATAGTGTCAAAGAAGTGATTCTAAGCAGATACAAAATAGCACCAGACACGACTACACAATTATTGAAACCTGTTTTCTATCGAAATAAAGCTGCTTATTTAATTGGAAGGACTTTTTTAGGCCATAAGTGGATGCCGTTTATTATTCCAATCATGCATGGACCAAAAGGCATTTTTGTGGACACTTTGATTTTTGATCCCCACATGATGAGTAATATTTTCAGCTTTACACGGTCGTACTTTATGGTCGAGTCGAAAATCCCGTCTCAAATCGTCGCATTTTTAAGCTCGGTAATTCCCCATAAAAAGATCCACGAATTATATAATGCAATCGGCTTCAACAAGCATGGGAAAACCCTCCTATACCGCGATTTCTTACTTCATTTAAAGGATTCTGATGATCAATTCTTGATCGCTCCCGGCATTAAAGGAATGGTGATGACCGTTTTCACATTGCCTTCCTTGAATATCGTTTTCAAATTGATCAAGGATCATTTTGAGCCCCCCAAAAGCATGACTCGACAAGAGGTGAAAGAAAAATACAAATTAGTTTCCCTACATGATCGAGTGGGAAGAATGGCGGATACCCATGAATTTGAAATTTTAGCCTTTCCCCTTGAGCGAATTCATCCAGAGCTCTTGACGGAGCTTAGAAATACGGTAAACTCGCTTATTGAGATCACTGAAAAAGAGCTTATAATCAAACATTTATACACAGAACGAAGACTGATTCCATTAAATATTTTTCTTGAACAATGCAGCCAAGACGAAGGTATTAAGGCTTCGATAGATTACGGTTCGGCAATCCTCCAATTAGCACAAGCTAATATTTTTCCCGGTGATATGATGACCAAGAATTTTGGATTGACCAGACAAAAAAGAGTGATCTTTTACGACTATGATGAGATCGAATTTCTAACTGAAATGAATTTCAGAAACAAGCCAAAGGCAGAAACCTACGAGCAAATCTATGCTCCAGAGCCTTGGTATTCCATTGCTAAAAACGATGTCTTTCCTTCAGAATTCAAGCGCTGGATGATCGGAAGAGCTGATATCAAGGAGGCTTTCATTTCGTACCATAATCAGCTTTTTGATGCTGATCATTGGAAACAAATTCAAGAAAAAATTAATGCTGGAGAACTTCTTCATGCATTTCCATATCCAGAAGAAATACGATTTAGGTCTGATCAAGAAATATAAGAAAGTGCAAACTTAAAGACATTCTCAGCTGATGTCTTATTTTTGCATCTCAGACAGCGAAAGCTATCACCCTAATATGAACTCAGAAACTGAATATACTAGTACCAATAAATCCATAACGGCTAAAAGACTGATCCTAAATACGCCAGATGACGACGACCGTCCGGTTTATATTTCTGGAAATTTTAATGATTGGAAGACTCAGGATTACAAGTTTTTAATGAAGAAAATATCCAAAGGGAAATATGAGTTTGAGTTTCCCGATGGAAAAGAATTTCAAAAAGACCTAACCTACAAGTTTACTAAAGGAGATTGGTCAGAAGTGGAAATCGATCAATACGGTAATAAAACGCCCAATAGACATTGGAACGATGAAAAACTACTGAGGACAGAAAAAGTGGCCAAATGGCGAAAAAACTGGCTCCCCTATAGACCGAGTCAACTTCCAAAAATTCAGTTGATCTCTGAGGAGTTTGAAATTCCTCAACTGAACAAAACTCGAAAAATCTGGGCGCTATTACCTCACGATTACGATACTAGTGAAGAATCTTATCCAGTCCTTTACCTTCAAGATGCCCAAAACCTATTTAATGAAAATGCTGATTTTGGTAATTGGGAGATTGATAAGAAACTCGCTGTTATGTCAGATTACGGGATTGGAAAGATCATCGTCATCGCTATAGAGCATGCCGAATCGGAACGATTACAAGAATACAATGTGGGTAGAACACTCTTGGGAACAGGTTCTGGAAAGCAATACATTCGGTTTTTGACTGATACCTTGAAACCCTTTGTAGATAAAACTTTCCGAACCAAATCGGATCGGGAATCAACAGGAATAGGCGGAAGTTCTATGGGAGGTCTAGTCAGTATTTTCTCAGGATTGATTTACCCAGAAGTTTTTGGGAAGTTGATGATCTTCTCCCCTTCCCTTTGGGTGATTCCAAAAATTAAACTAGGTTTCATGGACTTCTTTGAGCCTTTGGAAACAAGACTATACTTGTACGCAGGTGGCGATGAAAGCGAAACCATGATTACTCATGTCACCAAATTGCAAAAGCGACTATTAAATCGCGAAAGTCTTCAGGGAAAAATGAAAATTCGCCTTAATATAAATATGGATGGAAAGCATAATGAAGTCTATTGGAGTGATGAATTTCCGAAAGCAATCGAATGGCTTTTCTTCAGCAACAGTGAATCTTAATCAAAATGAAATTAATAGTAACTAATCATTCAAACTCAGCTTTAGACCTTCGGATTATTCCGGTTATTGAAGATTTCTTTCAAGAAATAATGAAAGAAAAGCTTCCTGATTTGACGCTATCGACTGCAATATTTTCAGGGAAGAAAGATTCAACCTATCTATTTCAACAAGAAGATACTTTAATCTTGCTTGTTGGATTGGGAAAGTCGCCAGAATCTGAATCGATTGAAAAAAGTTTTCGCCGAATCCTTTCCAAACAAGCTGATCTAATTACAATAGCTGTGAAAATTGATTTTGCACAGGCATTTAACGCTATTCAAGTTGAAGCTGCTTTGGTGGGTTTCCAACTTGGCGGCTATTCTTTAGATTTTTTCAAAAGAGCAGAAGACAAGAAAAAAGATTTCTCGAAACTGAGCTGTGAAGTTAGCAGTGTATTAGAAAATCTTGAATTGATCATGACTCGTGCGCATGAAATCGCCAAAGCTAAAATTGAAGCTTTCCGTTTAGTAGACCTTCCTCCTAATGTTTTGACTCCAGAATATTTATCAAACTGGGCAACTAAACTTAGCGAAACGCTAGACTTAAAAGTCACTGTTTTTGATTCCAAGAAAGCAAAGGAAGAAGGTCTTGAGGCTTTCCTAGCTGTCGGAAGAGGAAGTGCTAAAGAGCCTAAATTCATCATTCTAAACTATACACATCCTGAGGCTAAGTTTCACTTGGGCTTAGTGGGTAAGGGAGTCACCTTTGACACAGGTGGTTTGAATGTGAAAACTCAGGGAATGGTGCATATGAAATCCGATATGGGAGGAGCCGCGACAGTTCTTGCTGCGACCCAATTAATCGCTGCACTAAAACTTCCGATTAATTTAACTACAATCGTCCCCGCAGTGGAAAATGCGATCGATAAAGACGCCTATTTGCCTAGTGAGGTAATCCAAAGTCATGCAGGTTTGAGTATTGAGGTGATTGACACCGATGCAGAAGGCAGGCTGATTTTAGCGGATGGTCTTTCCTATTTAGTTAAAAACTACAACCCAGATCAAATCATTGATTTTGCTACACTGACTGGTAGCAGCGTCGGGACTTTTGGTTACGAATGCGGAGCGCTTTTCTCTAATTCTGAAAAATTGGGTTTGCAACTCCAAACTGCCGGAATGGAGTCTGGTGAGAAAGTATGGCCATTGCCAATGTGGGAAAGCTATCGCAAAGAAATGGATAGCGAAATCGCCGATATTAAAAATTATCACGGAAAACCGATTGCAGGTGCGATCACCGCAGCAAAATTTTTAGAAGCGTTTATTCATGAGCATCCTAACTGGGCTCATCTCGATATCGCAGGTGTAGCTTATGGCGATAGTGAATTTTCAAAAACAAAGACAGGAACTGCATTTGGCGTTCAATTATTACTTAAATTCATCGAAAATCAGCTCTAACTATGGATCAGCCAGGGAAAACCTTTTTATGCATTTCTAATTTTTTCAAAGGAAATGCCTTTCTAATCGCTTTAAAAAAACAAGGAAACCGAGTTTTCTTGATCACTTCAGAGAAATTAAAAGATAAACCTTGGGCCTTCGAATACATTGATGAAGTGTTTTATATGCCAGGTCAGGACTTGGACTGGGATTTAGATCTATTGATGAAGGGTGTTGGTGGATTGATGAAAAATCATAAAATCGAAGCCATCATAGCTTTGGATGATTACGATGTCGAAAAAGCAACTTTCCTTCGTGAAAACCTCCGGATCGCAGGGATGGGTCAGACCACGGGAAGATTTTTCCGTGACAAATTAGCCATGCGAATCAAAGCGAAGGATTCTGGTATTAAAGTCCCTTCATTCGCTGCTCTTTTCAACGATGAAGACATCAATCAATTTGCAGATCAGGTTCCAGCGCCTTGGGTTTTAAAACCAAGATCAGAAGCATCAGCGCATGGTATCATCAAAGTTGAAAACAAAGAGGATTTGTGGAAAAACATAGATGAACTTGGAGAAAATCGTCTGTATTATCTCGTAGAGCAATTTAAACCAGGTAATGTATACCACGCTGATGGCTTAATGCTGGATGGGAAAAATATCTTCTGCGCCGTATCCCAATACCTCTCCACTCCTATGGAAATTTCCCAAGGAGGAGGAATCTTCCGGTCTGCAAATTTGAAATATGGTTCTGATGACGAAAAGGCAATCAAAAAAGCCAATGCAGACATTATGAAAGCATTCGGTATGAAAGCGGGAGCCACTCATACCGAATTCATAAAATCAAAAGAGACTGGAGAAATATATTTTCTTGAAACTTCTTCTCGAGTGGGTGGCGCACATCTAGCAGAAATGGTCGAAGCTGCTACGAATGTAAATCTTTGGGCAGAGTGGGCCAAAATTGAGGATGCAAAGGCAAAAAACCTTAAATATCAGTTGCCCAAAATAACCAAACACTACGCAGGAATTCTACTTACGTTATCTAAAGATGAGCATCCTGATTTGAGCACTTTCGATGATGAGGAAGTTTATTTTAGAGTTCCTCTAGCATATCATGCTGGCTTGATCGTTAAGTCAAAAGAAAAAAAACGAGTGATGGAGTTATTGGATAGTTATGCAATTCGATTTGCCCAAGATTTATCAACAGTTGCTAATGCTCCGGAACTTAAGAAGTTTCACTAAAACTTCTCCTCGACCCCTAATCCAAATAAAGCAAAGTCATATTTGACAGGATCTTCGGAATCATATTCCCTCAGCCTCTCAGTCAGCTCGATCGCAGTCTGCCAGTCAGTCTGTTTTCGCGTGATCAAACCTAACTTTCTGCCTACACGATCCACATGAAGATCACAGGGACAGATCAGTTGAGAAGGACTTATTTTTTTCCAAATCCCAAAATCTACTCCATTATCATCTGAGCGTACCATCCAACGGAGAAACATATTAATTCGCTTGCATGCAGCTTTCCGCTGAGGAGTAGCAATATGTTTTTTGGTTCTGCTGGGAGCATCATCTAGCGAAAAGAAAAACTCCTGAAATTGAGTTAAAATCGAATACATCGAATCGGCTTTTCCAGTTTGTCCGAGAAGAAAAGCTTCTTCTAATGAAGCATGGTTTTTGTAAAACCAGCTAAAAAAATGAATGAAATACAGGGTATCTATATCATTGAAAGTCCGGTGCTTAAAAGTCAAAAATGGCTTTAAGTCAGATTCCAAATGATGTAGCATAAACTGATGAGGATCATTATCCATCAGCTCAAACAGTTCCTTACACTTGTTAAGTATGGTTTTTCGTTGTCCCCATGCCAAAACCGCAGCGAAGAATCCTGAAATCTCAATATCCTCTTTTTTAGAAAAACTACGAGGAATTGAGATCGGATCGAGAATGATGAAATTTGGGCGGTTGTAGTAAGCTACTTTTTCATCTAAAAACCCCTTTAGATCTTGCATCAAAGGGCGACTTTTACCTCACCACCCTGAGTGCCATCAAACCACTTGAAAGAAAGATGATTCTTCTCAACTTGAGAAACATGCCAATCAAAACACTTTATTGTGGTAAGTGACTTTAGCGAATCTTCATCAGGCACATACAGACAAATATCAAAATCTGGAAGGTCTTTAGATTCGGTAGCATTCCATTTTTCAAGAATAAAGCCCTCCTCAATCACTCTGACTTTCTTTCCAAAAATATAATCTTCAAGTACAGAAGGAACTCCATCTTTTCTTCGAAATTTAAATCCAGAAGGTCCAAACATGATCTGCTTACAGACTTTTGCCTCTATCAATTCAGAAGAATACGCTAAAGTCTCCCAATCTGTCTCATTCAACACCAAAGTCTTTCCTTCAGGTTTAATTCTCGCTAATAGCTGGGATAACAAGGAGAAGACATATGTAACTCCTATGAAAAGTAATCCAAAACTTGCTAGAATCGGGTAAGAGATTATAAAGATCAGATTCCAGATAAATCGGAAAGTATGATGGAAAAATAGCTGGATACGGTTCATTTACTTAAAGTAAGCTTACAAAATTAGAGTTAAAGCCTTGAAAAGCAAAAAACAGCTTGGAGATTAGAAGTTGATGGATATCCTAAAAACTAGAAATGACCTGCAAGGTGCTCATCCTTTCTAGCCAAAGTTCAAGATTTATCAATACATGATTTCTACTGGGAATCGACCATTAACAGCTTTCAGATGATCAAAAGCGGCTTGAGAAAGCTTTATTACCAGTTTTGAGTTATCGCCAGTTTCAGGAAGTGTCCCCACTACTCGAGCGAAAATAGTTACATCATTTTGTTCATTTTTCACCCTCATAATTGTTCCAATTGGTGCAGTACGGTGAAGAACCAAATACTTTTTATGACCACCAGTTCCTTCGATCAGTTCAGCTTGGCCTAATTCTTTTAAATTTTTGAATCCTCCTGAGGTGTTTTCAACAGTGGGTTCTATGTTCATTTCTGACACATCTGAAACAACACGAGGAGTACCGATCACAGGTACTTTAGATTCTTCTGGTTGACCTCGACCTACTTTTAACACTTGGCCTTCTTTCAAATTATTGGATGTCAACGAGTTCCAAGTAATTACATCCTCAACTTTAGAACCGTACTCATTTGATATTGAAAACAACGTTTCACCTGATTTTACGGAATGAGAAATCCAATCTCCAGGAACGATAGGTGCTGTGTTTTTAGTGACCGCTTGGTTGCTAGTCCGAATTGTCTCAGCGACTGGTGCAGCGGGCTTTTTTTCCTCTTGTTTTGGTTGGGGCTTGGCTTTTACTTCTTTAGGCTTTTCTATTGGAATTTGAGCGATAGTGACCGGAGCGGTTTGTATTTCTGGAGTTAGTTTTACTTCAGGCGTACTAGCAAGAGTTGCATTTGGAATTAATAAGGATTGACCAACACTAAGGTCATTTCCTTTCAATTCATTTGCTTTCATTAGCTCATCCACCGTCACCCCATATTTTTTAGAGATAAAAAAAAGTGTTTCTCCAGATCCTACCTTGTGCAAGCTAGTGCCTGCCGGAAGCGCAGATTTAGAGATAAATGGAATTCGAATTGTTTGACCGATCTGCAAACCAGCTTTTAACACTTCATTGGCATTGACGATATCACCAACAGAAGCTTGATATCTTCGGCTGATTCCAAAAAGTGTTTCTTTCGGATCAACTTTATGTAGAATATAAGATTGCTCCCCTACTCGCTCCACACGAAGGGAATCGAAAGTTGAAGCCTTGGAATTTATAGAAAAACCAAAAAGAGTAAAAAAGGTTAAAACAAGGCAGGATAGATGTAAAGTCTTATATCTCATAGTCTTTTATGATTTAGAGCGATTTTAAAAGTGGCTAAAGTGAATTTGGAATCTAACAAAACAAGAATTATGCTAGAAAAGCAATTTCTAAGGCATTCCTGTTAAAATATAAAAATCGTTTTTTCCATTAAAAACAAGGGTTCAAGGAGTAATTCGTATCTTTTCTCCTGCAAAAAGCATATTCAATGAAAATCATTCTATCACAAGTTCTAATCCTTATTCTCATTTCGATGGGGACTAATCTTGCTCAAATCTCATCCAGTGAGCCAAAGAAGGTGTTTATTTTTAAAATAGATGAGGATATCGATCCTGGAATGAATCGAAGAGTGAAGCTAGCCTTGGAAAAGGCACAAGAAATTTCAGCAGACCTAATTCTAATCGAAATGGACACTTATGGTGGAGCGGTTAATGATGCGGATGATATTCGAACCATGATCTTGGAGTCCACCATTCCAGTTTATGTATTTATCAATAAGGATGCAGCCTCTGCCGGAGCATTGATATCCATTGCAACAGACAGCATCTATATGGCTCCGGGTGCAAGTATCGGCGCTGCTACAGTTGTAAATGGTACAGACGGTGCAGCTGCCCCAGATAAATATCAATCCTACATGAGATCGATGATGCGAAGCACCGCTGAAGCAAAAGGAAGAGATCCTAAAATTGCGGAAGCAATGGTAGATGAAAAGATAAAGATTGAGGGAATAAGTGAAGAAGGCTCGGTGATTACTTTTTCGGTATCAGAAGCCATCAAATATGGCTTCTGTGAGGGAGAATATAATAGCATTGATGAAATACTCCAAGCTCAAAATCTTCAAAATGCAGAAATAATCAACTATGAGGAAGATCAAATCGAACAGATTATTTCATTCTTTTTAAGTCCTGCTATAAGTGGGTTTTTAATTTTAATTATTATCGGAGGGCTTTATTTTGAATTGCAAACTCCGGGAATTGGATTTCCATTACTGGCCTCTATCATCGCCGTTATACTCTACTTTATACCATTCTATTTGAGTGGACTAGCAGAAAATTGGGAGATTTTCGTCTTCATTATTGGAGTCATTCTACTCGCAGTCGAGTTATTTGTAATTCCTGGTTTCGGAATTTTTGGAGTCTTAGGGATAGTTTGTATTCTGGCTGGACTAGTCTTGGGCATGTTGCCTAATCAAAATTTTGACTTTGAGTTTGTACCTGCAGCAGATTTGTTTGGCGCCCTCCTCACCGTAATTATTGCAGCTATCGCCTCAGTCGGGATCGTATTTTGGCTCACTCCAAAAGTCAATGAATGGGGAGCTTTCAAAAGCATATCTTTGGCAACGACTCAAAAAAGAACAGATGGATATACTTCAAGTTCCTATTCAGATAGTATGGTGGGGAAAACCGGGACCGTTCACTCACGACTTCGACCAAGTGGAAGAATCCTAATCGACGGAGAAGTTTATGATGCATACTCTAGGGGCGAGTTTGTCGAGCAAGGCGAAAAAATCATTGTGATTTCCACTGAGGGAACTTCACTTAAAGTGAAAAAGCACGAGGCTTAAAAGAATTTGGTATTTTGCGCCATGAATTCATCTCAGACCATCTATGAGATTCTCGGTCAGGATCAGATCAATCAATTAGCTTCAGATTTTTATCAAGAAGTCGCCTTAAAGCCCCATTTAAGAAGTCTTTATCCTGAAAATCTAGCAGAAGCTGAAGCACGCCTAGCCTTATTTTTGATTCAAGTATTTGGAGGTCCTCAAACCTATTCAGAGCTGCGGGGCCACCCCAGACTACGAATGCGCCATTTCAAATGGGAAATTAACGCTCGAATGAGAGACCTTTGGTTGGAAGCAATGTTTACTGCTATGGACAAACAAAGCCTTGACCCTACCCTCAAAGCAGCTATGTCGAGCTATTTTACCAATACAGCCAATCACATGATCAACCATGAGTAAGCTATTACAAATCTGCTATACGGCTTACGCAGGAATAGTATTTGTACTTTCATTTTTATTGATTTTCCCATTTTTATTACTATGTATCTGGATTCCCGGATTCAAAAAATTTGGTAGAAAAATCAATCGTTATTGGGCGAGAACTTACTTTGGGTTGATCTTTTTACCAGTAGAGATCATACAAGACTGTAAACTCGAAAAAGGAAAAGGCTATATATTTTTAGCCAACCACTTTAGCTACTTAGATATTCCAATGATGGGTTTTATCCCCGGAGACGTGCTTTTTGTTGGGAAAGCTTCCATTCGAAAAGCTCCACTTTTTGGATATTATTTCAAGAGTCTTCACATCGCAGTAGATCGTGAACGATTAAAAAGCAGAGCTGAAACCATGCGAAGAGCTGGCGAAGCTCTTGACCAAGGAAGTGGGATTATTCTTTTTCCAGAAGGTGGTATCTACACCAAAGCAGCACCTCAAATGATTCCATTCAAAAATGGGGCATTCAGATTAGCCTTAGACAAACAAATCCCTATCATCCCTGTCACGTTAGCATATAATCATCTAATTTTACCAGACGATGGGAAATTTCTCCTTCATTGGAGAAAGGCCAAAATGCATATCCATCAAGCAATAATACCAGAAGAAAATGACACCGAGGAAAGTCTCAAAACTAAGTGTTTTCAGGTCATCCAAAAGCAACTCATTCAAGACAATCAGCTATTATGAAAATAGATAAAGAATCCATTAAGAAAATAGCCCATTTGGCTCGATTGGAATTTGACGAAAACAGCGCAGAAAAGATGTCAAAGGATATGAGTCAAATTCTAGACTGGGTGGAGCAATTAAATGAGGTAGACACAACAAATGTGGAGCCGCTGACAACCATGTCTTCTGAATTCAATGATATGCGAGAGGATAAAGTGGCAAATCAACTAGATCATGAGTCCGCACTTAAAAATGCTCCAAAAAGAGATGCTGAATATTTCAGGGTACCGAAGGTTTTAGAATAATGCTCAACTTATCATCCAAATACTCAAGTAATTTTATCAACAAACTAGCCCTCCTTTTAGTAATCTTGGGAGGGCTTTTTGCGGGCTATTACTTACTTCAAGATCCTTATCCGTATCAAAATATCACGACCGCTTTATTTTCGGAACGAATCGCTATTCCATTTGATTGGGTACAAATTGGCCCAATTTCATTCCCAATTCAGGTAGATAATTTTTTGATTTTTCAGGAATTCAAATCATTAAGGCCTGATTTTCAGATCGCAGAAGCCTATGGATTTGCTATTGGGATTGGATTTGTCTGTAGCTTGTTCTTAGCTTACCTCAGCGAGTTCAAAAAGGTCTACTTCATTATTGGAGGGGTAGCGTGGATCATTCTACTCACACTGAGTGATTTTAATGGGCTAAATATTGGAGGCGTTTCATCAAACTATCCACTGATTATCGCTTTACTGGGATCCTTAATTCCGCTATTAATCCTCTATGTATGGGGTCAGCAGTGGGCTTTTCTCCTCAAATGGCTCTTTTTGGCAAGTAGTATAGGACTCAGCACGTGGCTATTAATTAGCCTCAGTCAGGTGGTAAATCCTTTGCTTTATCTTTCAGAACACACCCTAATTATAAGCTTTTGCCTTGCACTCGCCTGGATTTTCTGGAATGGACATGCAGTGGTTTCGGGATTATACCTCATTATAGCTCGAGCAAATCAAACTTACCAGCTTAAAGTCTCCATCCAGATTTTGATAGTTTCGGCCATTTATCTGTTTGCTGTTTTTTTTATTTTCCTAGAATTGACCGGAGAAAGCGGATTGCCTTTCCCTACATTTTCTCCAATCTATTTACTTTTCCCAATGGGAATTTTTGGCTGGATTTCTATTAAAGCCAAAGTTGAACAAAGTTCTGAATTAATTACTGATAGTAAAGCAATTAAGACTTTGCATCTGATCGGATTTGCACTGACTTTATGGTTGGTTTGGAAACTAAAAGTTACCGGGAATGTACCCGGTGAAGAGCTTTTGAAGCATCTGATCAGTTATTCACAAATTGGCTTCTCACTATTCTTTATAGTCTATTTATTCTCGAATTTCTTGGGAGTAATGGATTCTGGAAAAGCCGTCGACCGAATCGTTTATAAACCACTCGCACTTCCTTATTATCATTTGCGTATTGGAGGCTTGATCACCATGTTAGTATTGATCACCTATTCCGATGCGATTATAAGTGTGCAAGTAAATGCGATGACGACGAATGTTTTGGCTGATTATTATTACCAAACGGATCAAAAACTCGAAGCCAGTATTCTCTATGAAAATGCTTGGATCCGATACCGTAGAAATCCCAAGGCAAAACATGCTATCGCTCACTTGCTCTTAGAACTCAAGCAACCGAGTTTGGCAAAGAAACATTTGGAAGAAAGCTTTGCGGAAGCTCCTCAAGTAGATAATATCCTCTTACTTAGCGATCAGCTCCATGCTGAAAATGCCATTTTTGAATCGGTTTACTATTTAGAAAGAGGATTAAACTACTTTCCAAACCATCCAAAACTGGTCAATAATCTGGCTTTATTCTACACCAAGATCAATAAGCGAAAAGAAGCCATTGAGTTGTTAGCAAATGCAACAGCACAAGATGAGGTTCTATTTTCCAATCTTTCGGCTTTAGAAACATTGGCTGGAAAAACAAATGGAAAACCCCTTGAATCAAATGATTTAATAGCTCGGATCAATTCGCTGGCAGCATCCAACTTTCTTGGAAATACACCAAATGTGGACTTGACTAACGGTATAGAAAAAGATCTTCAAAGTTCCTCCAGCCAAATCCTGATTAATTCTGGCTACCGAAATCTTTTCGCCTCCCAAAAGAAAAATCATCCAGATTCAGACCTAAAAATGTTAGACAGCTTGGCCAGCAGTGAAGCTTTCGAAGGCTATCAAATGCAACTGCAAGAAACAGCGGTTATCAGAAGTCTGGCTGCGGGAAGAGTAGTCGATGCGGTTAAAAATTTGAATGGCCTCGCCTTCCGAAACCCAGGCGATGCGGGCTATTACCTTCAATTATCTACTTTGATTTTAGCTCAAAACTTAGATTTCAGAAAGGCTGCCTTAGAACTTGAAGTAGCTCAGGAAAAAGGTTTTCAAGCTTTTGAATCACATCATTGGAGTATTTTTGGATTGGGAGGAATGCCAGAGAAAGCGCTTGAATTACGTGAAAAGTTTGAGGTTTCACTGCCCGCATATCTTTCTGAAGAAGGAACAATCACTGCATCGTACTTGAATTTGATTAGCACTTTTCATCAAAGTCTTCCAAAGAGTTTATTCACCGCTTGGACTAGTTTTCCAGAAAGTGATTTCAAAACTGATATAGCCATTCGCTTGATTACACACAAATCCCATGGTCTTCAAGCCGACCAAGTTAAAGAATTGGGTAATTACATTTCAAGTAAAATCGGTGTTCAGAATAAGTTGATGCCCTACCTTGAAAATCCAGACTTAAAATCTATTAGTTCAGTCAATTCGCTTATGGATTGGTTGGGATTAGGAGAAGAATTAACGGGAAATCCTTATTACTCCCCTTTGATTCTCAGTGCTGCTTTGGTAAATACAGATCCCTTAGCTAGGTACGAAATCCTCAATTCAGCTACCGAATTCAATCGAGATCCGCTTATTTGGATAGAGAAAATTAAGGCTGCAGAAACAATGGGACTAGACAATTATGCAGCAGAAGCATTGATCCAATTGCAAGAGTGGCTTACAGCTGATGAGATTTTAGCCCTTCAAAATAGAAACAATTGAAAATCATTGACGTAATTTGAAGAAGGTCTTTTGGACTAATAAATACTAAACCACTAACTTATCTCAAAATTAGACGCATGAGTAAAATCATTGAAACCCACGAAATCAACAAAACCTACAAAATGGGCTTTGAGGTCATCGAAGCTTTGAAATCAGTTACCATCGATATCAATCGTGGTGAATATGTGGCTTTCATGGGCCCTTCTGGTTCCGGTAAATCTACCTTGATGAATATTATAGGCTGCTTGGACACTCCTACTTCCGGAAGCTATATTTTGAACAATAAGGATGTGTCAAACATGACTGAAAATGAATTGGCTGAGATCAGAAATAAAGAGATCGGATTCGTATTCCAAACTTTCAATCTTTTGCCTAGAGCTAGCTGCTTAGATAACGTAGCGCTGCCTCTTGTTTATGCAGGTTTTAGTAAGGCCGACCGTCAAGAGCGAGCTTTCCAAGCACTTTCTAATGTAGGCTTAGGAGATCGTACTAAGCACAGACCAAATGAACTTTCAGGTGGACAAAGACAGCGGGTTGCAATCGCCAGAGCTTTGGTGAATGACCCGAGTATTATCCTTGCCGATGAACCAACAGGTAATTTGGACTCTAAAACTTCCTACGACATCATGGAGCTTTTTCATGAGCTCCACGCAAAAGGAAACACAATTATCATGGTGACTCACGAAGATGACATCGCTCACTATGCACATCGAATCGTAAGACTGAGAGATGGATTGGTTGAAAGTGACACTGTAAATGCAAATCCAAGTCGGGCAGATACACTACACGTCTAAGAAGTCACTTTATCAAAATAGATTCTTATTTTTGTCCCAAGACATAAGGAGGAGGAGATGAAAATATACACCAAGACAGGCGACCAGGGAATCACGTCACTATTAGGAGGCACGAGAGTTCCAAAGTCGGACCTGCGCATTGATGCTTATGGCACTGTAGATGAGCTTAATTCCTACATAGGTCTATTACGTGATCAGCCCGTAAATGCAGACAGAACTGACGTATTAAAAGAAATTCAAGATAGGTTATTTACAATAGGAGCCGATTTGGCCACAGTTCCAGGTAAGGATAAAGTGAAAAAACCCGACTTACATCCTGAGGACATTGAACTCTTGGAAAATGAAATGGATCAGATGGAGCTTAGACTCCCTCCATTAACAGCTTTTATTCTCCCAGGTGGTCATACCTCGGTATCATTTTGTCATGTAGCACGAACTGTCTGCAGAAGAACCGAACGAATTACTGTAGAATTGGCCTCATTCGAGCCTGTATCAGACCTTGTAATCCAGTATTTGAATAGACTTTCTGATTACCTATTTGTATTGGGCCGAATAATGGCTCTTGAACTAGATGTAGAAGAAGTTACCTGGAAACCCAGAATTTAATCATTACTATCCTAGCAGGAAAAGCTAGTAAATTTCAATTTTATGAAAACAGCACTCGATTTCCCAGTTACAAAAACCCAAAATTCCAAACTAGCCACTACGGATTTTTCAAATCTAGTTTTTGGAAAGACAATCAGTGACCACATGTTTGTCGCGGACTATAAAAATGGAGAATGGACTGATTTGAGGATTGAGCCATATGCGCCGCTTTCATTAAATCCCGCCAATGCAACCTTACACTATGGCCAATCTATATTTGAAGGAATGAAGGCTTATAAGAATGAAGAGGATGAAGTGATCGTATTCAGAGGCGATGCCAATTGGAAAAGACTAAATGAGTCAGCTGAGCGGATGTGTATGCCGCAAATCCCTCAAGAAATCTTTATGGATGGATTGATGACACTTCTTGATTTAGATCGGGATTGGGTTCCTACTGCAAAAGGTTCATCACTTTATGTTCGCCCATATATGTTTGCCACAGATGATTACATTGGTGTTAAACCGTCTGAGACATTCAAGTTCATCATTTTTACTTGCCCTGTTGGGAACTACTATAGCAAGCCAGTAAGTGTAAAAGTGGAGACCAAATACACCAGAGCTGTGGCAGGTGGAACAGGTGCCGCAAAAACTGCTGGTAACTATGCAGCTTCGCTTTACCCAGCCTTGCAAGCTCAAAAAGCAGGCTATGATCAACTTCTGTGGACTGATGGGAAAAGTCACACCCTCATCGAGGAAAGTGGTACAATGAATGTAATGTTTAAGATAGATGGGAAACTCATCACTGCTCCAACAAATACAGGAACTATTTTGAAAGGAATCACAAGGGATTCTGTTATCCAACTTGCTAAAGATTGGGACGAACCTCTTGAAGAACGATTCTTGGCCGTATCCGAACTGGAGACTGCTTTAAAATCAGGCACACTTGAGGAGGCTTTTGGAACAGGCACAGCTGCTACCATTGCACATATCGAACGGATAAATATTAATGGAACTGACTATATCCTTCCTGAAAAGGACGCCGACTCTTTTTCATACCGCGTTCTTTCAGAATTAGATGGAATCAAATACGGGGAAATAGAAGACACCCATAATTGGGTTGTAAAAATTTAATAAATATCAGCGAGAAGTTTTTCTCGCTTTTTTTTTAAAAATCTGGTTTGATAACTTACCTAATTCCAAACAATAGCACTATAAGTCACAATTAGTTGTTCACTTTCCATAGTGATAAAAAAATTGCTTACTCAATTTAGGAGAAATAAGAAAGGTTTCGAGACTTACTCTCAACCTTTCCTAATCAAATAGCGGTTTAAAAGATAAATACAACAAGTAAACCTATTCCTTCTAAATACATAGCTCAAAAGTGTTATTTTCACCTTATGAAAACCAAGATAGGTTCTTCAACTAAGTTACTGAACATGCGGCTTGCTTTATATTTCCCGAAAACTAAAATTCAAAAAAAAAATAGGATTCTCCCGGTAATCCTATTTCTTTTTCTGGTTTTATTCGGTACAAAAAATGCATTTGCCCAATCAAGGGACTTCTTGCTTCTAAAACGCGGAGCAAATCAAAAATCGCAAATCCGTTTTTATCCTGGAGAGAACATCACGTACAAAAGTGATAAACTCGGCTACTTTATTACTGATAAAATCGTCCGCCTTGATCAAGATTTTGTTTTCCTCAGCGAAAACATCTTACGAATCGAAAATATCATGGAGATTGATATTCAGGACAAAGATCCACGAAATCGAACATTGAGAAATTTGAATGCATTGATTTTAGGAGCTGGAGTTATTTTAATCAGCGTAGAATCAATCAATAGTATATATCAAACCGAAAATTTCTCCATTGATCGAGGGGTGGGTATTACCTCGGCGATTTTGATCGGAACAGGCTTGGCATTACTCCCATTACGATATAAAACTTTTAAAAATGAGGGACGAAACAAAATTCAGATCATCCAAATGCGAATGGATTAATAAATTCAAATAGCATATTCAGATTTTTTTTCGGACTTTTGCAGCTTAAATTTTAACCTAGACAGATGACTTCAGAACAACTGAAAGACTTGAAAGCCCGCACATCGGCTTTGAGGAGGTATCTTTGACTACGATCGTAAGAAAGTAGAAATCGAAGACTTTGAGGCCATTTCGGCCCAGCCAGAATTTTGGAACGATCCAGATGAGGCAGAAAAAACAATGAAACAAATTCAGGCCCGAAAGGCTTGGACAGGAGCTTTTGAAAACTTGGATCAAATCATCCAGGACCTTGATGTATTGTATGAATTTTACAATGCTGACGAAGTCTCTGAAGATGAAATCAAAGCGGAATACAAGAAAGCCCAAAGTGCTGTAGAAGAGCTCGAACTCAAAAAAATGCTATCGTCCGAGGAAGATCAGCTGAACGCAGTTCTTGAGATTAATCCAGGTGCTGGCGGAACAGAAAGTAACGATTGGGCTTCGATCCTTATGCGGATGTATATCATGTGGGGGGAAAAAAATGGCTATAAAGTCAAAGAAGTAGATGTACAACAAGGAGAAGTCGCAGGGATCAAATCTTGTACTTTGGAATTTGAAGGGCCTTTAGCTTTCGGCTTCTTAAAGTCGGAAACTGGAGTTCATCGACTTGTTCGGATCTCCCCTTTTGATTCCGGAGGACGAAGGCATACTTCTTTTGCCTCTGTGTATGCTTATCCTGAAGTCGATGACACCATTGAAATCGACATAAATCCAGCAGATATCGAACTTCATACTTCTCGTTCTGGCGGTGCCGGAGGGCAAAATGTGAACAAGGTGGAGACGAAGGTCCAACTGACGCACAAACCTACAGGTATTGTGGTAGTTTGTCAGATCGAGCGTTCTCAGCTTGCTAACCGTGAAAAAGCGATGCAAATGATGAAATCCCGCTTGTATCAGCTGGAATTGGAAAAGCGAAATGCTGAAATTGCTAAAATCGAATCATCCAAACTACGCGTAGACTTTGGGTCGCAGATCAGAAACTACGTGTTGCATCCTTATAAATTGGTTAAGGACAATCGTACAGGCCATGAAACCTCCGATGCTCAAAGTGTACTAGATGGCGGCCTTAATGAATTTATGAAAGCCTACCTACTCGCCCAAAGCGAGGAACAAGTAACCAAAGACTAACCAACAATAAAGGCCGGATTTTTCTCCGGCCTTTTTTCATAC